>CAYXKI010000045.1:5467-10872 GCA_964465095.1 uncultured Ruminococcus sp. | reverse complement strand
TGGGCTTCATAGCCTGCCTGGGAGGGCGTTGCCTCATTCCAGCGGTCATAATTGTATACATTATAATGCTCCGAAGCAGAAACGGTCGTGCTGCCAAGAATGCCGGCAACTGCCAGAACCGCAAAACAGGAAGCGGTAAGTTTTTTCTTTCGCAAAATCCTCACTCCTTCCTCAGTCTTTAATGCCGGAGTGCGCCATGGTTTCAATAACCTGTCGCTGTGCCAGCATAAAGATCACAATCGGCGGAACCAGCATAAATACCGCAGCCGCCATTGCCACGCCGGCTCTTGCAAGACCGGCAGAAGCTGCCTGCTGTACGACGGTGGGCAGTGTTTTCAGAGATTCGCTGAACACCAGCGTACCACCCTGAATGTTCCACGCTGCCTGGAACGAGAAGATGATAACGGTCATCAGTGCCGGTTTCTGGTTCGGCATAACAATCTGCCAGCAGATCCGGAAAAGTCCTGCACCGTCTACCTTTGCCGCCTCAAGCATTGCGTCCGGTACCTGGGTCATAGACTGACGCATCAGGAACAGATTCATGGGGGCTGCAATGGAGGGGAAGATCAGCGCCATATAGGTATCAATCATCCCAAGTTTCGCCATTACCATATACTGCATGATATAGATAACATTGCTCTGGTACAACAGCGAAACCACGATAATCGCATTCAAGGTCTTTGCGCCGGGAAATCGCACCTTTGCCAGACAAAAGGCTGCCATAGAGGAGAAGATAACCTGACACAGGGTTACGGTAACGGTAACAAAAACGCTGTTGAATACATAACGGGAAAAGGGAACCCACAAATCCGAACAAAGACGGAACATTGCGCTATAGTTGGAAATGGTGGGATCAATTACATAAAGCTTTGGTGGGAAAACGAAGAGTTCCTGTACCGGCTTTAAGGACATGACCACTGCCAGATAAAGAGGCAGCACCATAAACAAGCCCAGAATTGTCAGAAACAGAAAGATTCCCACAGTTCCGCCGATCTTGTGACCGGCACGTTTGGTAGACACTTTCAGATGCGTGCCGTAAACTTTTTCTTTTTTTGCCATTTTACTACACGCCCCCTTAGTCCATATACTTGGAGAGTATCTTACCAATCAGCTTATTGAGAAGATACATAACCACAAAGAGAATCATACAAATTGCCGAAGCATAACCCATCTCATATCGTACCCAACCATAGTCATACGCATGGTTCATAATCGTATGAGCACGATAATCTGTACTTGGGAAACCAACCAGGTTCTGGGATACTGTGCCGGCGGTAAAGGAACTTACAATCTGCATTACCGCAGCAAACATCAACTGTGGTCCCATAGAGGGAATAGTGATGTAAATCAGTTCCTGCCAACGACTCTTGATTCCCTCAATTGCACCGGCTTCGTACTGAGAGCGGTCGATGTTCTGGAAGCCTGCACGCAACGCCAGGAAGCCTGCGCCAAGGCTGATCCACATCTGTACCACAATGGTAACCCCAAGCACGTAATCTCCATCTGTCAACCACTGAATCGGAGAGGTGATAATTCCCAGATCCAACAGGAAAGAGTTGATATAACCATAGGAGTCACCGCTGAAGATCAGCTTCCAGACGGTGTATACATTTGCCATAGATGGCGCATAGAAAATCAAAGTGAAAATGGTTCTCAGCTTGGGATGGAGTTCGTTAATCAACCACGCCAAGAGGAAACAGAGGATATAGCTGATCGGACCGGTAAAGATTGCAAATACCAGTGTAACACGGATGGACTGGATAAAGACCTTATCCGACAGAAACAGTGTGGTATAATTGGACAACCCTACAAACTTGGGCATCTGTACCATGTTGAAGTCCGTAAAGCCTATAGGCAAGGACATGACAACCGGTACAATGGTAAAGATCAGGAAAAAAAGCATAAAGGGCGCAATCATCAGATATGCACTTTTGTTCTGTTTGATTGCCATCATCGTCAGCCGCCGGTTTTCCTGTCTTGTTCTTTTGCCAATTTCGGCAGTATCCAAAGGGAATCCCTCCTTATGATGAATTTCTGGACAATATCTACTCCTCGGTATCCAGTCCGAGGTTTTCACGTTTTCTTGTGATTTCGTCGTTGATATCCCGATTATAGGTCATCAGCGTATCTCGTGGATTCTCATAGTTGTTGACAACCTCACGGAATGCATTCATAACGTTACGGGTTACAGAGTAAGAAGCCGGAATAATCGGAATCTCTTCCAGTTCATCCATAGCGGACAGAATGGTATCTGCCTCACTGGAGGACCATGCAAGCTGGGTCAATACTTCTTTGTTTGCCGTTGCATAACGACCCATCTGTCCCAAGAGTCCCTCAATCTGTGTACCGTACTCAACCTGTACGTCTGTACTACAGAACCATTTCAGGAATGTCCATGCATTTTCTACGCCGTTTGTCTTATCCGATACCTTATTAAAGATTACCGCACCGGTGTTGTTGGAGTTTACAGCGTGAGAAATTGTGCCGTCCTCCTGGAGGGTGCCGGGAATTGCGGTAAAGCCCCACAAGCCGTCAATCTCCGGTGCAGCAACTGCAAGCTGATTGAAGAATGTGCAATAATCGGAAATGACCAGCGGATATTCTCCGGTACGGAACCGGCTGAACGCATCATAAGTCTGATCGAAATCATACTTGGTATAGAAATCCGTCCACATCTCAAATGCGTCAACTGCCGCATTGGTATCAAAGGTGGTTTCTGTCTGTGCATCATTATAATAGTTCTGTCCACGCTGAAGCAGCAGTGCTGCAAACGTCAGACCGGACTCTGTTGCGGCAGAAATGGTTGCCATGTTGGCATCTGCGGCAACCGCAGGAAGAACAAGACCGGCAGACATATAATTTCGCTGCAATGCCGGAAGCATGTCAATCAGATCTTCCCATGTCTCCGGGGCACTGGTAAAGCCAAGTTCGCTGAGAACGTCCTTTCGATAGAACAGCATCGCCCAGCTTCTGGTCAGCGGCAAGCCATATGTGCCGCCATTATATTGGTAAGGCACCATAGCCGTTTCCTGATACAGGTCTGTCATCTCGCTGTAGCCATCCAGTTCAGAAACATCTACCAGCAAGCCTCTGGCTGCCAGGTTTACCGGGAACTCGCCCCCAAGGAACAATGCCACATCCGGACCTTTGTCTGCAAGGGTTGCTTCTACAACGCCGCCTACAACCAGGTTTACGGAAATGGGAATGTCGTACTGGGTTTCAAACTCAGACTCTACAAGATCCTTGACAACCTGTGCCTGATCTCGTCCAAGAGATACCCACACCTCAATGGCATCGTCGCCGGTGGTAGAGGACAGAGAACTGTAATCCTCATCCCAAGAAGCGATAAAGCGTTGGAAACTGTAGGAAATGGAACTCCACACGCCGGATTTCAAAGAGGAGAACTCCTGATCCGCAGAAGCAAGTTCCAGATAGTCCACTTCCAAGGGCTGGTCACGATAATCTCGCATCCAGGAGGAAAGGGAGGTGATATAGTCCTTGATCTGAGACAGATAGTTCGGAATCTTCAAAGGAGATTCTACGCACTTATCCAGAATGACGCACATCTGTTCCAGAGAAGCTGCCTCTGAACCGGAGGAGTTTGCCAAGGACTCAATGCCGGACTGAATGTCTTTCAAAGAATCGGAAATTTCCTGGAATGTGTCTACCAGTTCCGGAATTTTCTCGTGGACATAATAATCGGTATATTTGTCCGGGTCAGGACCGGTAATCATAACGATTTTCCGGTAGTATGTGTTCAGTTGCAAGACAATGGCATCCAACTGACGCATATATTCCCCGATCTCTCCGGGAATCGCCTCCATGGTAATGGTGTGGCTTTCTCCGGCAGTCAGATAGATGTAAACTTCTTCCCCGTCGTCTCCTGTTACTGTGGTCATCTGGAAATCGGTATCATAGTAGAACTTTACCTGATCGAATTCCTCGCTGATCACCTCGCCGTCAATATAAATCCGACGGTTGGAGTAAAAGCCACGCATGTCTTCTTGTCTTGCTTTGATTCCAAGCTTGTACCAGCCATCTCCCGGAAGAGCGTCTGCTTCCACTTCCCAAGTGATGGTCTGGAGTGCCTTATCCCAGTTACCGCTGCCAATGGTGTTGTATACCATATGCTTCGGGTCAGAGGGAGAAACAGAACTGTTGGAATTGTCATAAGTCGGATAGAGGACAGAGTCGGATTTGTAAACCGCATTCTCTCCCTCAATCCGTACCACCCCGGAGGGGGTATCCGCTACGGAAACAGACGCATCCACAGAGGAAACATATTCCTCATAAGTATCCACATCCTCCGGCTGGGCAAATCGCAGATATTCCAGTGCAAAATATGCCTTTTCCGAAGTCAGGGTGATTTCATGAGTCCCCTTTTCCAGATAGAAAAATACCGGGTCATTAAACAGACCGTCAGAATCTCCAAGCCAACAGGTCTGCCACTGTTCTACCTGAATCTGTGAGGGACGTACCTGGTTTCCGGCGCTGTCGGTTTTGATTGCCTCTTTGTTGGCATAAACCTTATTCAGTTGCAACCGGGAAGCGGTGTCATAAGGGGTTTCCCCGTCAATGGACAGGGCAATCGAAATCTTGGAGGTATTGGAAACAATGGGACAATAAGACGCTTCTACGCAATAAATGCCCGTTTCCGGTACATCAATGGTATACGTAAAACTTCCGTCCGCACAATCCCAGATCAGTACCTGATTTTCTTTTGTCTCCCCGAATTCATCGGCATAGCTGCCGACTTCATAGGTTTCGCAGTTCGCTGCGGTAAAATCCGCCCCCTGCACCTGGATCTCTGCATCCGGTCTTGTTTCCTTACAATAAGTATCGTAATAGTCGCTGTAAGTTTCCTGCTCCTCGTAAGTTAAGTCGCCACCGGTATCACTATCGGTATCCGCCGTCGTTACCGGTTCAGAAGCAGCAGACTCTGAAGCCGTATCTTCTTCTGCATATGCCGTCCATGCAGACAACGGCAGTGCAGACACTGCAAGCACACAAGCGCTGAGCAAAGCGGCTACACGGGGTTGCCAAGTATGGTTTGCCAAAGCACTTCCACCTTTCTTTGGGAATCACACAGGAATTCCCGTTCTTTTCGAAGCGTTTTTAGAACTTGTTCTCGTAAAAAAGCCGCTTCTTCTTCTCGTACAGTTGCGGATTTCTACAAAATATACAGAAAACACGCAAAACAGTTCTTATTTATTATAACAATTTCCATGGTATTTGTCAAGTTGCTGCATCTGGGGGAATTCAGGCGGAAAATTTTGCAAAAAATGACAAAAACCACGTAGTTACGTGGTTTTCTGGATATGGAAAAGGCTGGATGAGACAATTTCGATTGAAATTTTTTTCGGTTTTGGAAAAAGTGGCAGCAATTGCTGAAAAACTTTAACATC
>CAYXKI010000045.1:0-5367 GCA_964465095.1 uncultured Ruminococcus sp. | reverse complement strand
ACAACCAAAACGCCGCACCTGCTGGGGTAACAGGCACGGCGTATAAAATAATAGGAATTACAAAATAATTAAGACAACACCTTAGAACAAGTTCTTAGGAATGTGTGGAATAGTTGGGGGCTTCCTTGGTGATCTGGATGTCATGAGGATGGCTCTCTAAGAGACCTGCGTTTGTGATCTGTACAAACTTTGCCTTTTGGTGAAGCAGTTCAATGGTCTTACAACCGCAATAGCCCATACCGGAACGAATCCCGCCCACAAGCTGGAATACGGTGTCTGCAACGCTCCCCTTATAAGGAACACGACCCTCTACGCCCTCCGGTACAAGTTTCTTTGCACCCTCCTGGAAATAGCGATCCTTTGAACCGTTTGCCATTGCAGCAAGGCTGCCCATGCCACGGTATACCTTAAAGGAACGACCCTGATAAATCTCGGTCTCTCCCGGAGATTCTTCACAGCCTGCCAGGAGGCTTCCCAGCATAACCACATTTGCCCCGGCAGCAAGTGCCTTGACAATGTCTCCGGAGTACTTGATACCGCCATCTGCGATAACCGGAATGCCATACTTCTTGGCAACCTGTGCCACATCATAAACTGCGGTAATCTGGGGAACACCAATCCCGGCTACGATTCTTGTGGTACAGATAGAGCCCGGTCCGATGCCCACCTTTACAGCATCTGCCCCTGCCTGAATCAATGCCTCAGCAGCTTCCGCAGTGGCAATATTCCCGGCAATGACCGGAATATGGGGGAATGCCTCCTTGACTTTCTTCAAGGTGGTCATAATATTCTTGCTGTGTCCATGAGCAGAATCCAGAACCAGAACGTCTGCCTGTGCATCTACCAATGCCCCGGCACGTTCCAGAACATTTGCGGTAATGCCAATTGCTGCACCGCAAAGGAGTCTTCCCTTTTCATCTCTTGCAGAATTAGGGAACTGAACCGCCTTTTCAATATCTTTGATGGTAATCAGTCCCTTGAGATAGCCCTCGCCATCTACCAGGGGCAGCTTTTCAATCTTGTGCTTGCGGAGGATTGCCTGTGCCTCTTCCATGGTTGTCCCAACAGGAGCGGTAATCAGGTTTTCCTTTGTCATGACTTCCGAAATCGGTCCGTTATAATCGCTGAGGAAACGCATATCCCGGTTGGTGATAATGCCAACCAGCTTGCCAACCCGGTCTACAATCGGAACACCGGAAATCTTATATTTCCCCATCAGTTCGTCTGCATCAGAAACAAGATGATGTTCCGTCAAAGAAAACGGATTGACAATAACGCCGTTTTCCGAACGCTTTACCTTGTCCACCTCGTCTGCCTGCTGTTCAATGGTCATATTCTTATGAACAATGCCGATACCGCCTTCTCTTGCGATAGCGATTGCCATTTTTGCTTCTGTTACCGTATCCATTGCTGCGGTCATAACCGGTGTGTTCAGATGAACGTTCCCAGCCAATGTTGTACCAAGGTCGATCATATTGGGCGTTACATCAGATTCCGCCGGAATCAGCAGAACGTCATCAAACGTCAGCCCCTGTTTTCCAAACTTGTCACACAGTTCTGTTGCCATAATGAGACCCTCCATCAATAAAAAATGTTCCCGATTCTCTTACACGGTGTCTTGCAAAGCGTTTGCCTGCAATATATTATACCTATAATACTCTTTTTTCGACGCTTTGTCAAGGGATTCTGCTGTCATAGTGGTAAATTTACAGCTTTTACAAATTTTCCCCACGACTTTTCCTGTGAGATAAGAACGAATCAAAAAAAATCTTTCCCCACTTTAAGGAAGTTTTAAGAAAACAGGGGTATACTGGAAAATAACGAGGCGTATCTCAGTATTCGCCCTATTCCAATTGTTCAGGGAAAAGACAAACCTGTTCCAACTTGTCTTTTCCGGGAGAGTGTATAAAAGACACATATAATAATGTAGAGGGCACTCCTCTACCAATGCAAACATGCAAAAGGAGAACTGTTTCTTATGAAAAAGAAAATACGTACAGTTGCCGCAAGTGCTGCGGCACTGTCTGTTCTGTGTGCTGCACTTCCGGTTGCTATGATGCTCCCGGCTGGGGCAGCGGCTTCCAATGCTTCCGGGGATCTGAACGGAGACGGCAATGTCACCACCGCAGATGTAAAAATCCTGGAAGATGCACTGCTTGGGAATCTCACCCTGACAGCAGCCCAGGCAAAAGAAGCGGATGTAACCGGCGACAACAAGATAAACGGACTGGATCTGACACGGCTGCGTCAGCTTGCCGGAGATACCGATCCTGTCAGCGATGCAATTGTAATTCACCTGAGTGACAGCGGAATTACAGTAGAGGGGGACGACAAGGGCGTGACCTCCATCTCCGGAAAGACCATTACCATTTCCGCTTCCGGCACATATACCGTAGACGGTTCCATTACCGACGGTCAGATTCTGGTAAACGTTGCAGATACTACCGCAGATGCAGAATCTGTTGACCTGTTCTTGCAGGATGTCACCATGGAATCCACCACCGGTGCACCTTGCATCTATGCACAGAGTGCAAAGAAAGTAAAACTGACCTGTGGCGGTACAAACACTCTGACAGATACCGCAACCACCGCAAATGCTGAGACAAGTGGTGTAATCTATGGCGAATGTGACCTGACGATCACCAAAAACAGCACCGGCACGCTGAACATTACCAGCAGCCAGAACGTAGGTATTTACTCCAAGGATGACATCAAACTCAACGGTGGCACCATCAACATTGACACTGATGTGGATGACACTTCCGATGCAGATGGCATTAAGGCAAAGAACACCGTAGAAATCGACGGTGCAACTGTTACCGTAGATTCTTCCGCAGACGGCATTAAGTCCACCAAGGACGATGTTACGGTTACTTCCGGCAGCGTTTCTGTTAAGGCTGGCAACGATGCCATTCAGGCTGCAACAGATATCAACGTTGCAGGGGGCACGGTAGTTGCTTGTGGTGACAGAGGCTTTACCTTAGACGAGGGTGGAAAGCTGTCTATCACCGGCGGTGATGTTCTGGCGACTGCAACCGATTATGCCTTTGGCAGTGGTACAACTGTAGACACCTCCGGCACAACCCAGACCATAATGCAGCTTAGCTACGCAGCAGAGTGGAAGAAAGGCAATGCCATTACGGTACAGAAGAGTGGCAGCACGGTTCTGGAGATGACACCTACTAAGAAGTTCGATTACGTACTTCTCAGTGGTAGCAAGCTCAGCAGTTCTGACACCTATCAGGTATACACCGGCGGTACACAGATGACCCACGATGGTTCTACTACCGGCGAGTTCAAGATGACAAGTGCAAATACAAGCTTTACCGGTGTTACAGAATTGTCCGGTGGCAGCACAGTAACCCCTAGCGAAACCGTCAGCACCGATGTTGCAACAGCACTGGTTTTTAACGGAAGCTCCGTAACTGCAAAAAATGCAGACGGGGCGACGCTGACCAATCCCACCAATGTGACCATCTCCGGGGCAACTGCAACCATTACTGCTTCCAGTGAGATTTCCGTTTCCGGAGAGAGCACCCAAGGGCAGGTTGTGGTAGATGTAGACAAGACCGCAGAACCGGAGGGAACGGTTACCCTGACCCTGGAGGGCTTAACCTTATCCAACAGCAGCGTTGCACCGATTTATGTGGCATCCATCGGCGATGAGGCAACCATTTCCGTGAAAAACGGAACCACCAACACCATCTCTGACGGTACGTCCCACAGTGACACTTATACCGACAGCGACGGCAACACCGAAACAATCAACGGTGCAATCTTCTCCAGAGATGACCTGAAAATCAAGGGCAAAGGCACGCTGACCGTCAACGGCAACACCGAGGACGGCATTGTCTGCAAGGATGACCTGAAACTCTGGAACGGCACAATTAATGTTACTGCTGTAGATGACGGCATCCGTGGAAACGATTCTGTTCGCATCGGCGACAGTGACAGCACCGATTACAGCAACCTGAACATCACCGTAAAAAGTGGTGGCGATGGCATCAAAACCAACAACGAAACCGACAGTGGCAAGGGCTATATTACCGTAAATGGCGGTACCATTGACCTGAATGTCACCTATGACGGATTCCAGGCTGCACAGGATCTGACCATCAACGACGGCACAATTACCGTTTACACCTATGAGGGCAGCACTTATACCGCAAGTGGCAGCAGCAGTAGCCAAGGTGGCTATGGCGGCATGGGCGGTGGTGGCATGTCCAGCAGTGACGGCAACCAGAACAAGACCGAAAACAGCGCAAAGGGCATCAAAGCCGGTGGCGCAATCCAGATTCTGGGCGGTAACATCACAGTAGATTCCTCTGATGACAGCATTCACTGTGCCGGTGACCTGTCCCTCTTTGGCGGTACGCTAAAGCTTGCTTCCGCAGATGACGGTTGTCACTCTGACAGCCTTCTGACCATCGGAAACAGCAGTGCAGACACCTTTGATGATGTACGAGTTTACATCTCCTATTGCTATGAGGGCATGGAGGGAAAAAGCGTTGTCCAGAACAGCGGTACAGTTGTAGTAAACTCTGCCGACGACGGCTATAATGCTTCCGGCGGAAAAGACAGTTCCGGCAGCGGTGGCAACACCGGCTGGAATCAAGGCGGCGGCTGGAGCAGCAGTTCTTCCGACATCTATATCAACATCAACGGCGGTCTGGCACTTGTCAATGCAGAGGACGGAGATCACGACGGATTTGACTCCAACGGTTCTATGACCATCTCCGGCGGCTATGCAATCTCCAACGGCACAGACACCTTTGATACAGACGGCAGCCTGACCAGAACCGGCGGTGTCTTTGTAGCAGAGGGCGATGTCAATATGACAACAACCGTTTCTGCTTATGGCAGTGCAAGCGCAGGCACAAGAATTACTTTGGCTGACGCTTCCGGCAATGTCATTGTTTCCTTTATCGCCGACAAGTCTGTTTCCTCTTTGAACGCAGGCTGTGACGACTCCGGAGCAGTTTTCTACACCGGCGGTACAATTTCCGGTGGCACGCTGCTTACTGAGGGCTTTGGTAGCCAAAGCTGCTATGTAAACGGTACGATCACCGATGGCACACAGCTCAGTTCCTCCTCTTCCGGCATGGGTGGCAATAGCGGCAACCAAGGCGGTATGGGCGGCAACAGTGGCAATCAAGGCGGCATGGGCGGCAGAGGTTAAACTTTAAAGCCCTAAGTTTACGCTAACTCCTTGAAAGATAGATAAAAATCCCCCTTTTTCTGTAGTGGAAAGAGGGGGATTTGTTTTATGGGGTTCTTTTCCCCTTCATCCCCCACATTTTCCCTCGTAATCTTGAAAGAATTTCTAAAAAAGGCTTGTATTTTCATGTGCGATATGTTATAATTAAC
>CAYXKI010000044.1:0-10957 GCA_964465095.1 uncultured Ruminococcus sp. | reverse complement strand
CAATCTGACAAAAAATCTGACGGCGCATCTGACGCACAATCTTTGTGCGGTGTCGTCTTAAAGAAATAAAGGAGATAAACCCGGTATGACAAATGAATTGATTCTGGCGAAATATGGTGAAATGGCTCTGAAAGGGCTGAATCGTGGGACATTTGAGGATATTCTCATGAAGAATCTCCGGCGGCGACTGAAACGGTTTGGAAGCTTTCGCCTGACACGGGCACAGTCTACAATCTATATGGAACCAAAATCGGAGGGCATTGATCTGGATGAGGTTCTGGAACATCTGCAATGTGTTTTCGGGATTGCAACCCTTTGTCGTGCCCTTGTCTGTGAAAAGACCATGGAGGACATTATCGCAAAGGCAGTGCCATATCTGGAGGAAGTCCTCTTTGGTGCAAAGACTTTTAAAGTGGAAGCAAAACGTGCAGATAAGGCATTTCCCTTGAAATCCCCGGAAATCTGTGCAGAACTTGGTGGGATTTTGTTGGAAGCATATCCCCATCTGAAAGTTGATGTACACAATCCGGATGTCACTGTTGTGGTGGAAATCCGGGATACTAACGCCTTTGTTCACGGTGCATCTATCAAGGGCGCAGGGGGACTCCCGGTGGGAAGCAGCGGAAAGGCATTGCTTTTGCTCTCCGGTGGAATTGACAGCCCTGTTGCCGGCTATCGTATGGCACGAAGAGGCATTCACATCTCTGCCATTCACTTTGTAAGTCCGCCTTATACCTCAGATCGTGCACAGGAAAAAGTAGAACAGCTTTGCAGAGAAATGACCCCTTATTGTGGAACAATTGCGTTTTTCTGCGTGCCCTTTACAAAAATTCAGGTGGCAATCAAAGAAAATTGCCCGGAGGAATATTTTACGATTATCATGCGTCGGCTCATGATGGAAATTGCCCAGAAAATCGCAGCCAGAGACCATTGTCTGGCACTGATTACCGGAGAGAGCGTGGGACAGGTTGCAAGTCAGACCATGCAGGCAATTGCTTGTACCGATGCCGTAAGCCGGATTCCGGTATTTCGTCCGCTGATCGGATTGGATAAGACAGAAATTGTGGAAACGGCACGATTTATCGGTACCTTTGAAACTTCCACATTGCCCTATGAGGATTGTTGTACAGTCTTTACCCCGAAACATCCCAAAGTGCGTCCTGCCTTAGAGGATGTGGAAAAGGCACAGGGAAAATTTGATTTTACTGATCTGATTGCAGAAGCAGTAGAAGGCACCACAATGGAAATTTTCAGCGTGGATAAAGCATAAGGATCACATCACCCAAGGCGGATTCCCATAATGAACCATGGAGTGTGTACAAAATATGCAATATTCTCTTTTTGATGCAGAAAAAATTCTCCGGATTTATCAAGATACGGAAAAAGCACTTGACAAAACCCTATCGGATATTGTACAATGGTTAGATAAGGAACACTGTACCATTGCAACCGCAGAAAGTTGTACCGGTGGTCTTTTGTCACAATGGATTACTTCTGTTCCCGGTGCATCCCATGTGTTTGAACTGGGACTTTGCACCTATGCAGAGCGGATGAAATCAAAATTCTTGGGAGTGTCTCCTGCACTCCTTGCAGAACATGGTGTTGTCAGTGCACCGGTTGCGGCTGCGATGGTACATGGACTGCAACAACAGTCCGGTGCAACCCTTTGCTTGTCTGTGACCGGGATTGCAGGTCCCGGTGGTGGCACGGTAGAGCAGCCTGTGGGCACGGTCTATGGTGGATTGCTTTTCCGTGACGAAATTGTAGTAGCCCACCTGAAACTCTGGGAACTTGGGCTCAAGACCAGAGAGGAAATTCGGGTTGGCACAGCAGTTTGTCTGTTTGGACTTGCAAGGCAACGCTTGATGGAGGAAGAGATATGCTGGAGGAAGAAAACAAATCCGTCTTGTTGTCCGGACAACCGGATGATGTAACGGCACAAAGTGATTCTACAGCAGAGCATCCATCGGATTCGTCGGTATCTGAACCGGAATCAGAGCATCAGAGTACCACAGAGCCAACAGCCGAAGAAAATTCTGAGCCGGAGGACAAGATCGCTGCCATTAAAAGCCGTCTGTTTCAGATTGCGAAAGAGGAGGAGGACGAGTCTGTTTCTCTTCGTGTCGCTTATCAGATTCGTCAGGTCAAGCAGCGAAAGGAACATCCGGAGGATTTCCCGGAGCCCGAGCCGCAGACCCCAAAAGTACCGAAGAAAAAGAAACGCACCATGGGGCAAAAATTTGTGGGCTTGTTTCCCCAGAGAGGCGATTCCGCCGGGGAAGTGGTGCGAAAGTTCATTTTCCTGTTGTCTGCAATGGTTTTTCTGGTGTGCCTTGTGCTGATTCTCCTTTACTTTGTGGATATTCTTCGCACCAATAGACTGTATGAGGACATAGGAACTTCTTATCACGCTGCCCTTGTGGAAACCACAACGGCGGTAACAGAGGAAAATACAGACGAAACAGAAACTGCCACAGAAAAGGTGTATACCCTCTTACCGGGGGTAGAAGACCTGTTGGCGATTAACGATGAGATTAACGGTTGGATTACGATTCCCGATACAAAAGTAGATTACCCGGTACTCCACCACGTGGATGATGAGCCGGGAAATGAGTATTATCTGTACCGGAATGTACAAAAGGAAGATTCAAAGCCCGGTTCGATTTTCTTGGATTATCGTTGCAGCTTTGATGAAGTAGGCGAGGACGGTACGCTGGAAACGCCGAATTCCGACAACCTGATTATTTATGGGCACAATATGCGGGATCTCTCTATGTTTGGTACGTTGAAATATTATCGTACCGATGAGGATTATTATGAGGAGCACCCGATTATTGAACTGCACTCCAATTATGAAACCTATCAGTATAAAATTTTTGCCTATTTTATTGCCGATGCAGAAGATACGACAGACACCCGGTTTGAATATTGGAATGCAATCAATTTTGCCGATGAGACAGAGTTTTATGACTATGTCAATGAAGTAAAGCGACGGACACTGCGTATTACCAACGTAGATGTGGAATATGGAGATGATCTCCTGACCTTGTCTACTTGTAACAGTGTTTTTGACACCGCAAGACTTGTTATTGTGGCACGTCGTGTCCGGGATGGAGAAGATCCCAACGAGCGAATTGTGGGAAGCTATGCAAATCCCAATATCAAGTGGCCAAGTGTGTACTACTTGTGGAATAATGATACTTACGACCCGGATGCACCATTTGCACCTTATGGATAAAAATGACGCAGAGACGTAAATTCGCTTGTGGTGACACTGCACAGAATCGTCAAAAGTTCTTTGTGTGGTGTTGTCATGAATCTGGAAAAGAGGAAAATTATGAAGAGATGGCAAACTGGCGCAGTTGCGGCTGCATTGACTCTCACGGTATTGTCCATGGGATGTGCACAGAAAATTGACCAGACAGCAAATACAGTTGTTACGACAACTGTGGAAACAGAAATTACAACAGAAGCAACAACGGCTGCACCGGAACTGACAGAGCGTGCAAAAAAGCTTTTGGATCAGAATCCGGACACTGTAGGCTATATTTATATTGATGGTACAGAGGTTGATAACCCTGTGGTACAGACAACAGATAATGAGTATTATCTGGATCACGGCTTTGACGGGGAAGAGTTCCGTGCCGGTACCGTGTTTATGGATTACCGTGA
Source organism: uncultured Ruminococcus sp. (assembly GCA_964465095.1). Lineage (GTDB taxonomy): Bacteria > Bacillota > Clostridia > Oscillospirales > Ruminococcaceae > Ruminococcus_C. The sequence continues at coordinate 7,285 of CAYXKI010000044.1, read as the reverse complement.
CGTATATGGCGCAGAAACAGACACCTGGTCTGAGAACATTGTCCTCTATGGACATAACATGGCAGACAATACCATGTTCGGCTCTCTGAGACGCTATCGTCAGGATCCGTCTTACTATAAGGACGAACCCTTTATCACGCTGAGTTCCAATTATGCGGATTACACGTACGTGATTTTTGGCTTGATTATTACAAGCGGAAACGCAGATGCAGATTTCCGGTATTGGGACATGGAAGAACTGGACGACAAGGACAGCTTTGACAGCTATGTGGCTACCGTTGAGTCCAAAAATATGATTGACAATCCACTGGATGTACAGTTTGGAGATAGTATTCTTACCCTTTCCACCTGTTATTCCGATGAAGATAATTCACGCTTTTTGGTAGTGGCACGCCGGCTTCGTGACGGGGAAGATACGGATACACTGTTGAAAACAATACAGGGCGAAGACAGTACCGCTACAGAAGAATAACGGCGTTTTCGCAAGACAGAAAGGAGGAGATTTGCCTGCACAGGAATGGCAGACGGGTTGTCTGTCTCGTGCACGACTGAGCAGAATTGTTTCAGAATTTGTTCTCAGTACGCCTGTGCAGAAATAACTCGGTTTTTAACCGGGAAAAATGGAGTTTTGATATGAAAAAACGTTACCCACATATGGGAGTCATTCTCATGGCTGCAATGCTGTTTGTAGCGACCTCCCCAATTAATGCTTATGCTGTTACACAGAGTGATACAGCACAGACAGAAACGGCGGATACAACAGTAGAGGCACAGGATGACACTTTGTGGAAAGCTGAAATTTCAGATTACGATTCCAGCTTATCATTGGTTCAATACGAAGAAGTAACACCGTCAGAAGAGGAAATTGCCGCAATGGAAACGGCAACCACGCTTCAATCCACCGCATTGGCATCTTCCGGAAGTACAGGCAGTACCAATTTAGGTGCAGCAGCCTCTCTTGCTACGTCTGTTTCAGCCGGGCAATTTGCCTTTACCACATATGGGTATGGACACGGGGTAGGCTTGAGCCAGAATGGCGCAAACCTCTATGCAACATACGGTGGATATGATTATCAGTCGATTTTATTTCACTATTATCCAGGGACAACTCTGGTACAGGAAACTCCTGCAACAATTACGGCGAATGGTGTAACCGGAAGCGCATTGGAGATTATCTCACAAATCGTGTACAACGAAATGAGTTCGACAATGCACCCGGAAGCCATGAAAGCGCAGGCAGTCGCTGCATACACCTACATTCTCTTTAATGGGGGCAGCGTAAATAATGTGATCCTTAAGGCAAACCCACCGCAGAATGTCATTGACGCAGTTTCATCGGTGCTCGGACAGGCACTCTATTACGACGGAAGCTATGCGTTGACAGTCTACGGCGCATCCAGCGGTGGTGCAACAGCGAACTCAGGGGATGTCTGGGGAACACAGTATGATTATCTTGTCAGCGTGCCAAGTGAATATGATGCAGCTTATGACCCGAATTACGGGGTTGTTACCTATATGTCTACAGATGAAGTACGCTCCCGGATTCAGAGTGCCTATGGCATTACTCTGACCGGCACCCCCTCTAGCTGGTTCCAGTTGGAGTACGGTGACAGCGGTTATGTGCGCTCGGTTACCATTGATGGAAAAAAGACAGTTACCGGTAACTCACTTCGAAGCACCCTTGGTCTTCGCAGTGCACGATTTGCTTACGTCTGCGGATAAGAAAATCTATTAAAAAGGGAATCATTGGACAGGAAGCTGTCATACCATGAATTATACTGAAGTTTTACCCGACAAATAATGCAATGCTATAACGGAGGACGAAGATGGATATTCGTGATCAGTTTCGAAAAGTAGGCGACGATGTTGGAAAAATGGCAAGAGATGTTGCAGATGGTTCAAAAAAAGTAACAGCACGTGCCAGATTACGCAGAATGATTCAGACCAGTAGTACTGCACAGAATACGGTTTACAAGGAAATCGGTGCAAAGTATTACGAGGAGTCAAAAGCAGCACCGGAGGAACAGTACGAAGAGTTGTTCCGACAGGTAGAGGATTTACAGGCGCAGATTGATGAGTTGAAATCAGAGATGGCAGCATTGGATAATGCGTCAATCTGTGTGAACTGTGGCTTTAAATTAGGCGATTTGCAGAAATTCTGTCCGGAGTGCGGTACACAGAATGCTTCCTATGGAAAGTGGAAAGCAGAGGCAGAAGCCGCTGAGGCACAGCGACGTGCCGCAAAGGAAGCGGAACAAGCAGAACGTGCAGCACGCAAGGCAGAAAAAGAAGCACAGGAAGCGTTTTTCGAGACAACCGCAGAGGCAGTCCAGGAGGACGAGGAGGACGAGGAGTTTTCTTCACCGGATGCAACTGTAAGTGTTGACGACGACGAAGCGTAACGATACTCTTTTTTTCGGGAATGGATACCGGTATGCACGGACAGTGTGTACCGGTATTGTTGTTTTGCGGCGACACCGTATCTGACGCTAGGCTTTGAACGGTGTTGCCTTACATAATTTAGAATAACTGAGAGAAGAAGGAAATGGACATGAAATGGAACAAGTTTTTTACGCCGGGGCGTATGATTGCAGCCGGATTTGCACTGTTGATTCTGTTGGGATCGCTGTTATTATGGCTGCCGATTTCCCATCAGCCGGGACAGGAGTTGTCCTTTCTGGATGCATTGTTTACTGCAACAAGTGGGGTATGTATCACCGGGCTTTCGGTGATCTCTTGTGCAGAGGTGCTGTCCCGGTTCGGACAGGTGGTTTTGCTTTTGTTGATTCAGATTGGAGGAATGGGCATCACCACCCTTGGAATCGGAATTATCTTGCTGACCGGGAAAAAGATTGGCATCCGGGAGAGAACTTTGGTGAAAGAATCCTTGAATCAATCCGGATTTCAGGGGATTTTGCGACTGTTGAAAATTCTGTTTGCTGCGACCTTTGGCTTTGAGTTCCTTGGTGCAGTGCTTGCTTTTCCGATTTTTTATCAGGAGTATTCCCTTGGGGAGTCTATCTGGCTTAGTGTTTTCCACGCTGTGTCAACCTTTAACAATGCCGGCTTTGATATTATCGGCAGCGACAGCCTTACCCCGTATCAGACAAACACCCCTATGCTGCTTCTGACAGCAATTCTAACAATCTGTGGGGGGCTTGGATTTTTTGTCATGGCAGACCTTGCAAGAAAGAGACGTTTTCGAAGGCTTACATTGCACAGTAAGGTCGTCCTGATGATGACTGTGCTGCTTTTGGTAGGGGGAACGCTGCTGTTGCATACGACACAGAAAAATCTCAACTGGGTGCAGGCGTTCTTTTATAGTGCTGTCACAAGAACCTCCGGGTTTACCGCATTTCCCTTGGCAGGGTTTTCAAATGCCTCTCTTCTTTGCATGGTATTTTTGATGTTTGTCGGTGCAGCACCAGGATCAACTGGTGGTGGTGTTAAGGTGACTACCTTGTTTGTGTGCGTCTGGTCGGCACTTGCTTATACCAAAAAGCAACACCCTACTGTTTTTAAGCGGAGAATTTCTCAGGAAATACGAGATAAGGCGCTGATGATTTTCCTTATGGGAATTGGCGTGATTCTGGTTTCCAGCTTTTTGCTTTGCTGTTTTGAACCGGAAGTGCCCTTTGTCCAGATTCTCATGGAAACCACTTCTGCTTTTGCAACGGTAGGACTGTCCTGCGGTCTGACCCCTACACTTTCTGTTGCAGGGAAACTTGTGATTATTATCACAATGTATATTGGTCGTCTGGGACCCTTGACTGTTGCTACATTGTGGATTGTACAATCCAGAAAACACGCTGAAATTTTAAGACCGGAAGAAACGATTTCTGTTGGATAAGGAGAGAATAAAATGAGACGGAAAGATACAGAAAAAGATAAGGTATACGCTGTCATTGGACTTGGGCGGTTTGGATTCGCCCTTGCAAAACGCTTGGCGGAACTTGGAAAAGAACTGATTGTTGTGGATCAAAATGAGGTGGTGATCAATGACGCAATAAGCTTTACGGAGAACGCCTATATTGCATCGGATTTGTCCAGAGAAAATCTTCGTGACATGGGAATTCAGAACTGTGATACGGTGGTTGTTGGAATCGGAGGACAAATTGATATCAGTATTCTTATCACCCTGACGGTGATTCAGCTTGGGGTTCCTCATGTTATCGCAAAAGCAACCAGCGTAGAACATGGTTGTGTCTTGGAAAAGCTAGGGGCAGAAGTTATCTATCCGGAACGGGATATGGGCATTCGTCTGGCAAATCATCTGGTTGCCCCAAGAGTTTTGGAGTATATCGCACTGAGTGACGATGTAAATATTACAGAAATTGAGATCCCGAAAAGCTTTTCGGAACAGAGTGTACAGCAGATGAATTTACGGGAACGGTATCATCTGAATATCATTGCAATTCGTCATGTAGAAACAGTAGAGATTGAAATTCGTCCGGAGACAAAGATTTTCCCGGATGATATTGTGACAGTTGTGGGGAAACAAGAACAGATTGCACGGTTCGAGAAAGCTTTGCAGAAATAAAGCTTTGCAGAAATAAGAACTTGTTCTAAAAAACCTTTCCCGAAGGAAAGGCAGTGATGTTTTGGCGGTGTTGCCGTAAATTATTTTTGCTTTGCGTCTTGCACATAATAGAGAATTCTGGACAGAACCTGTTCCGGAACAAGACGAGAAGCTGCAAGTCCCACACGCATCATAACCCCCGGTATGATCAGAAGCTTTCCGGTGAGTACGCCAAAGACGGCTTCTTTTGCGATTTGTTCCGATGTCATGGCTTTTACACGGAATTGTACGCCGGCACGGTCGTTGAATCCGGTGTCTACCGGTCCGGGACAGAGGACACTGATAGTAACCGGGCTTTTTTTCCGACGCAGTTCTTCCGCAATGGCAAGAGAGAGTCGGAGCACATAGTTTTTTGAGGCATAGTAAGAGGAGAATAGCGGTCCGGTCAAAAACCCGGCACTGGAGGCAACGTTCAGAATCCGCCCACAGCCACGCTTTGTAAACTCCTTGAGAAACAGCTTTGTGAGAACGTGAACGGCACGGACATTGACTTGTAAGAGTTCCAGTTCGTCCTCTAAGGGTGTCTCTTGAAATGCACCGAACACCCCAAATCCGGCATTGTTCACAAGGAGATCTACGTGCTTCCCTTTGCAGAATTCGTAGAGGGTAAAGGGGGCTTGTGGCTCAGCCAGATCTAAGGCAATGATTTCTGTGGGGACAGAGAGGGTTTCTTTAAGCTGTTCAAGCTTTTTTTCATTTCTCCCGGTCAGAATCAATGACCAGCCTTTTTTACAGAGTTCTCGTGCGATTGCCTCTCCGATTCCGGAGGTTGCGCCGGTAATAAGTGCTTTCATAAAAGCATCTCCTTTCGAAAAAATGGATTCTATCTGTTATATTATACAAGAAAAAGCCGAGAAAATCAATCCTTTTTGCGCATTTTCTGAGGATTTGAAAAAAATTTCGTGAAAGTATGGACTTATGCACAAAAATATAGTATAATAGATAAGTATTGGATTGCGGCAATGATTCTAAGAATCATCCCAGCCGCAGAAATTATCTCGGAGGTACAAACATTATGTTACAATGGAAGAAAATAGCAGCATCTGTTGCAGCCGCAGCGCTGGCAGTGACGAGTACCGCTTGCACAACTTTTGGAAGTAGTACAGCATATGCAATGACAATTGATGGCACTCAGGTAAAAGCCGGTGTTTACATTTACTATAGTTATGCTGCATATATGGAGTTTGTGGACGAACTGGAGGAACAGGATTCTGATCTGGATACCAGCGATAACAAGGTTGTCAAGAAACAGTCCATAGACGGCGAAGATGCAGAGACCTGGATCAAGAACAAGGCATTGGAGTATTGTCAGCGGTTTGTTGCAGTACAGCAAAAATTCGAAGAAGCCGGACTTTCTCTGGATGAGGACGAGGAGACAGAAATTGACGATACCATGGAGTCTTTCTGGGAGTCCAACGGCGATACCTATGAAAAGAACGGGATCTCAAAGAGTTCTGTAACCCAGGTGCTGGAAAACACCTATATGACAAATGATCTGTTCCTGTACTACTACGATGTAGATGGGGAAGAGGGAACAACAGAGGACGAACTGAAGGAATACTATGAGGAAAATAACGCTCGTGTACGGTACATTAAGTTCGATCTGACTGATGGAAATGGCGATGCCCTGGACGACGATGGAAAGGCTGACATGAAGGCAATGGTAGAAGATTACCTGGGTCAGCTTGAAGCACTCAGTGGCGACGACGATGCAATGGACGACGAAATGGACGCAATTGAAAGCGATTACGATGCTTATGTGACCTCCATTTCCGAAGAGGCGGCTGCTGCAACTTCTGCGACAGATGAGGATGGAAACGAAATTGCCACCACAACCACAGAAGAAACCACCACAACTACAACTACGACAACAGAGGCAGTGGCAGAAACTGAGGACACCGCAGAGACTACCGTAACAGCAAGCGATGCAGAAGAAACCACAACCGCTGCGGAAGATGCAGAGAGCGATTCTGAAACCGAAACAGAAGCGGCAAGCGATGAGGAGACTACAACTGCTGCGGAGGACGAGGAAACAGAGGAAGAGACCACAACTACCACTGCTGCCTATGCAAGTGAGAGTATCATTGCAAAGGTTACCACAGATGAGGATACAGACGAGGAAGATCTGACTTATACCCCCTGTGAAGCTGTTTACAATTATGTTTTCGACGAAGCAGAACTTGGTGTTGCAGCAATGGTAGAGGACGAGGATGCTTATTACATTGTTGTTCGTCGGGATATTACAGAACGTATGACAGAGGATGATCTCTGGACAGAGTCTCAGGTAACAACCGTGGTATCTCAGAAGTATGCAGATGCCTTTGAGGATATGCTCCTTGGCTGGTGCGATGAGCAGAATGTCGAGAAAAACGATCGTGCCATCAAACGGTATGATCCCTTTAAGATTGACATGTCCAGTGAAAGCTAAGAAAAGCTTTCTTTAAAGTCAAAATAGAAAAAGACTGCTGTTAGGGGAATGATGCTTCATTCCAATCTGACAGCAGTCTTTTTTGCGTCTATAGCGTTTTTATATACGCCATAGATAGAATCTATAGAAAAGCAGAGAAATTTGCCGGCAACTCCGCTGTTACTGTTATTGTATGCAACAGCAGCCGAAATGACACAAGGAAAAGCTTTCCTTTAGGCGACACCGTACAAAGCCATCTGGCGGTCTTTGTGCGGTGTTGCCTTTACTCAAAATGTTTT
>CAYXKI010000043.1:0-11242 GCA_964465095.1 uncultured Ruminococcus sp. | reverse complement strand
CTGGGGAAGATGCACAGAGTCTGATGCGATTCTTGGTACATCTGGTAGACAGCCTACCGATTTTTGAATAACCGACCTTGCCTTGTAGGGCAATATCGTATAAGACTTGATGTTGGCTAAAAAAGCCGCTGTACTTGAAAAAAGTACGGCGGCTTTTCTTGCTTGGTTTGTGTGGTGTTTGCCTTTATTCAGAAAGTGGAATCTGCGGGATAATCTGTAGGAGAAAATCCATTAAGGCGATACAATCTTTTTGATCCAACACATTATCTGTATAGCAATCTGCCAGTTTTTCTTGGGTGGCAGAGGGGGTGACTTGTTGGCTGACAATCTGTTGCAAGAGAACCACATCTGCAAGAGAGATCTCTGCGTCGAGATTTAAATCGCCATAGAGAAGCGATTGGGTGGAAACGGTGGCATTGGAATTGTTCCCTTGTGCGTTTTCTGAACCGGGAAGCCATGCCCCCTCTGGTTCTGTTTTTGCGGAAATCAGAATCAAATCCCAATAGCTGTAGTACTCGTTTGGATCGTTTTCCAGATAGCTTGTGCCGACACCGCAATAAGAATAATTTTCGCTGAGAAGTGCCTCACGATGTGCAGGAGAATCAATCCACGCCTCTACCGTTTCTTCCGGTGTAGTGTAGCCTGCCGCAATATTCTCTGCTGCATAACAGTTGGAGTCCAGCGTATTGGAGGCTTCAACAATGGAAAACCAATCGCTTCCATCGGGACGGAGATGTCCATAGCTTTCTTGCAGTTCAACAGCACGTGCTGCGGTGATATCCAAAAGTTCCGGAACAAGTTTTAAGGGCGCTAAGCCGTTTTCCTCCCGGAATTCGTTAATCAGTACGACGGTTTCCTCCGGAAAGCTGTCGCTTTGCCAAGTGTCCGCATAGACAGGTTCTCTTTTTGGGATAATAGATAGGGCAAGGCAAAGGGCAAGAACCCAGAGGAAACATCTTCTGTGACGTGTTTTGTGGCAACGCATAAAGAAAGACTTCCTTTCTCTTTTGATGGGAAAATTCACGTGATTTTTATGGGTTTATCTGTGGTTATCTGTGTTTATGCCATCATTATACCACAAGCATATTTAAAATTCAATGGACAAAGTAAAAACAATTGTTCTACTTATCTAGATTTCCTTTGTGAAATGTGGAGATCCATTGTGCATGTATACGGTTCCATTCAAAAAAGAGACATATATTTCTCGATTTGTGCTTTTTGCCATATGGTCTTGGCGTTTGCGATGGGACAGGGCTTGCTGTAGCGCAATGCAGGCAAGTGTAGCTGCGGAGGCTTTGAGTCGACTTCGTTTTTGCAGAGAACAGGACTCCTTTCTATTTCGTCGCATTCGTTTCTACCGATAGTATATGTATGTCTTTCTTGGAATATGATAAGGCAACACCACACAAAAATTGTGCGGTGTCGCCATAAGGAAAACCGCCCCCGGGGTGCATCCTGAGAGCGGCTTTCTATACGCAACTGAATGATGGAACTTTTGCTTGCCGGTTGGATAATCCAAAAAAGAAAACCAACCGCAAACAGTCATTCCAACCGATCTGTATGCACTCGCCGTGAACTGACGAGATGACATACCATGTTTATTATACCTTTTTTCTTTGCGATTGTCTAGTAGTTTCAGATGAAATTTACATTTTATCCGAGAGAATGGAAATCTGTTGGAAAAAATTAAGGTGATGTCGCACAGAAAATCGGTGCTACTAATTGTGCTATGTCACTTGAAATTGTTTCACGGAACGAAAAAAATTGGAAGTTCTGCGTAAAACGCTATTGACGAAACGGCGGATTTATTATATAATGAAAGAGAAGAAATCCTTGGACGGAATAGAGAGGAGTGTATCGACCTTGAAACCGATACAAATCTCTGCGTCTATTTTGAGCGCAGATATGACAAATTTGGCGGCTGTTACAAAGTGGCTGGAAGAAGCACGACTGGATATGTTGCATTTTGATGTAATGGACGGGTGCTTTGTGCCGAATATCAGCTTTGGACTTCCGATTCTGGAGGCAGTGAATCGTTGTACAGACTTGTTTCTGGATGTTCATCTGATGATTCAGAAGCCGCTGGATTATGTGACACAATTTGTAAAAGCCGGGGCTGACCTTGTGACTTTTCATCTGGAGAGTGACAGCGACCCTGCACAGACGATTCAGGCAATTCATGATGCCGGTGCAAAGGCAGGGGTTGTGTTGAAACCCGGCACAGATTGGACAGTGGCAAAGCCCTATCTGGATCAGGTGGAGGTTGTGTTGGTAATGACCGTAGAACCGGGCTTTGGCGGACAATCGTTTATGATGGATATGCTGGAGAAAGTACAGGCATTGCGGCAATATCGGGAACAAGAGGGGCTATCTTACGTCATTCAGGTAGACGGTGGGGTAAACGATAAGACAGCACCTCTGGCAATTCAGGCAGGAGCGGAAAATCTTGTCATCGGAAGCTTTTTGTTCCGTCAGGAACAGCCGGGTGTTGTAATGGATGCAATTCGTAACAGTAGAGCGTAATTAAGCCAATATCAGAACTTGTTCTCATAGGATTTGTGCATGGATTTTCGAGCACAATTTTGATGAGGGCAAGGCGAAAAAACGAAAGCATACTGTCGTATGGTGAGTTTTTTCAACGCAGCAATCGGCAGAATTTGCCGAAAAGACAGGTGCAATATCCTATGAGAACAAGTTCTTAGATAGGGGAAGGAGTTTGTATGCAGCCCAGAAAGCAGCCAAAGGTGCATAAATATTCCAGAAAACGCAGGCGAATTTCTAGCCCCGGACATACGATTTTGTCAATTGGGGTGACTTTTTTGGTGGCTGGTGCCATTGGTGTTGTCGGATACAGCATTGCAAAGCCCATTTTACAGTATTCACAAGGCAAGGGGCAACAGACAACCGAAGCGACTTCTTCTATCGAAAGCAATGCAGAAACCGTGGAGACGGCGTATTCTACGGAGGCGACAACCACCGAAACGGAATGCACAACAGAGCCTATGGCGACGCAACAAGTCGGATCTGGGGTGGTTTTGCCTGCGGAGAGCCTTGCAAGTGCGTCTGCTTTGTCAGAGGCATTGACAGAGGCGAGAAATCGTGCGCCGGAGGGGACGTTTCTTGTGCTGCCTTTGAAGCAACAGGGCGGTGCGATTGCTTATGCAACAGAAGTTCCTTTGGCACAGCAAGCCGGTGCGGTAGAGGGAAGCCTTTCTCTGGAGGAGATTGTGTCAATGGTAACGGAAGAGGGCTGGGTTCCTGTGGCACAGTGCAGCCTTCTCTATGACAATCTTCTTCCGGATGCAGATGCTTCTGCCGGCTATACGGTATCCAGTGGGGATCGCTGGTTGGATAACAAGAAAACAAATGGGGGAAAAGCGTGGGCAAGTCCGTTCAGTACCGTGACGATAGGCTATCTGGAGGATCTGACCGCAGAGATGGTACAGGCTGGGTTTGCAGAGATTGTTTATACAGATGCGGTGTTCCCGAATTTCCGGGAGACAGATCTGGAGTATATCGGGGAAACGGTACAGCGTGCAGACAGAAATCAGGCATTGATACAGTTGGTAAACAATCTGGCACAGACTGCCGGGTCTGTTCCGGTTCTCTTGGAAGTGGATGCAGCAGGGGTGCTGGACGGTACGGAAGAGGTATTTGTGCCGGAAGAACTGGACGTTTCCGGGGTAGTGCTGGATCTGGACGGTGAGGAAAATGTGGCGTTGTCAGAGGTTTTGCCACAGCTTTCTGAGAAAGCAGGAACATTGCCCTTGTGGATTGCTGCGGATGGAGCGACAGAACCCCTGGACAGTTTTCTCAACGAAAAAGAAATTGCAGGATATTTTTTGAAATAAAAGGAGTTGATTCCTATGGCAGGAAAATTTACAGTGTCATTGGCAAAAATTATTGAGGAGTTTCATCTGGAAACTATTTATATGCCGAAAAATCCGGAGGAAATTCTCATTGATGAAAATGATGTAACACGTCCCGGATTGCAGCTTATGGGATTCTATGAGTATTTTAACCCGGAGCGGATGCAGATTATCGGAAAGATGGAGTTTGCGTATCTTTCCACAATTGACGAGGCAACCAGAACAGAACGTCTGGATCGGTTGATGTCCTGTCACATTCCGGCATTGATTATTGCAAGGGAATTGCCTTATTTTTCGGAAATGCTGGATCTTGCAGAAAAGTATGGCGTGCCACTTCTTCGGAGTAAGGAGAGTACCTCGAACTTTATCTCAGGACTGATTGCCTTTTTGAATCTGAATCTTGCCCCCAGAATCACTCGTCACGGGGTATTGATCGAAATTTACGGCGAGGGTGTCTTTATTACCGGTGAAAGTGGTGTCGGAAAAAGCGAGACAGCAATCGAATTGGTGAAGCGTGGACATCGTCTTGTGGCAGATGATGCTGTGGAAATCCGAAAGGTTTCCAATATCAGCCTTGTGGGAAGTTCCCCGGATAATATCCGTCATTTCCTGGAACTCCGTGGCATTGGTATCATCAATGCACGTCGGCTGTTTGGTATTGGTGCCGTAAAAAATACGGAGAAGATTGAATTGATCGTGGAGATGGAACAGTGGAATCCGGAGAAGATTTACGATCGTATGGGCGTAGATACACAGTTTGCAACCATTCTCGGCGTAAAAGTTCCGATGCTGACAATCCCGGTAAAGCCCGGTCGTAACCTTGCAGTCATTCTGGAGGTTGCTGCTATGAACAATCGTCAGAAGAAAATGGGCTATAACGCAGCCACAGAACTTCTGGATCAGCTTGGTTTGGATATGGAGTCCAAAGAAGTGATAAAGGATTATGATGCATTCTAAAAAGGTTGCAGGAGAGAAGAGATGGAATATAATTTGCAGGAATTGATAGAATATGGTACACAGCTTGACTGTATCGTAAAATGCGACGAACCACTAAAAAACCATACAAGTTTTCGGATCGGAGGCAATTGTCGGGCGTTCCTCGAAATCAGCAGCACTGAGGCATTGCGGAAACTGGTGCTGTTTTGTCAGAAAAAAGGCTATCCTTATACCGTCCTTGGAAATGGAAGCAATATTCTGGCGATGGACAGCGGTTATGATGGGGTGGTATTGCATCTGGGAAGCAGCTTTTCAGAAATCACCCAAGAGGGAACAATACTTCGCTGTCAGGCAGGGGCAACCCTTGCACGAATCGGAAGATATGCTTTAGACCAGTCCCTTACCGGAATGGAGTGCCTTGCCGGGATTCCCGGAACAGTTGGCGGTGGCTTGTATATGAATGCCGGTGCGTATGGTGGGGAAATGGCAGATGTTGTTTTGTCTGCTACGTTCCTGCGCCCGGATGGAACAATAGAAACAGTCTCCAAGGCAGAGATGCAGCTTGGTTACCGGGACAGCGTTTTTCGTCATCGGGAGGGGATTATTGTCGAGGTTACGCTACAATTGCACCCCGGATCTTACGGAGAAATCAAGACGGAGATGGACGGACTTCTTGCCAAGCGAAAAGCAAAACAGCCTTTGGAATTGCCAAGTGCCGGAAGTACCTTTCAACGCCCGGTGGGAAGTTATGCCTCTTTACTGATTGATCAGTGTGGATTAAAGGGCGCTAGCGTAGGAGATGCCCAGGTCAGCACAAAACACGCCGGCTTTGTGGTAAATACCGGAAAGGCAACTTGTCACGATGTGTTGGAGTTGTGTGCTTTTGTGCAGCAGACGGTAAAGGAGAAAACCGGCTATCAATTGGAATTGGAACCGGTGATTCTGGGAAAAGAGGAGTGAAAAAGTCATGGAGAACGCAGAGCAACTGAAAGTTCTTGTTGTAACCGGAATGTCCGGTTCCGGAAAATCCCTTGTTATGGATGTTCTGGAGGATATCGGGTTTTATTGTATCGACAATTTGCCACCGCAACTGATCGGAAAGTTTGTGGAAATTTGCAGGGGGTCAGCGGATCGCCTGAAAAAGATTGCAATTGCCGCAGATCTTCGCTCCGGAGAGATGTTTGCCGATGCGTATCGTGTGCTGCGAGAGATGGAACGGCAACCGGAATATGACGTGAAGATTCTCTATATTGAGGCAGAGGACGAGGTATTGATTAAGCGATACAAGGAGACAAGACGGCGGCATCCTTTGGATGATCGCTTTTCGGGGAATCTGCATCTTGCGCTCTCTTATGAACGGGAACAACTGAGTCGTGTCAAGGGCATTGCCGATTATTGTCTGGAAACTTCTTATTGTTCTGCTTCTCAGTTAAAGGCGCAAGTACGGGAGATCTTTCTGGACAATCAGTCTGACTCTATGTCGATTAAGGTGACTTCGTTCGGCTTTAAATATGGGGTATCCACCGAGTCCGATCTGGTGTTTGATGTCCGCTGCTTGCCGAATCCCTATTATGTGGAAGAACTCAGACACCATACCGGTTGTGAAACCTGCGTGCAAAATTATGTCATGTCGTTTCAGCAATCCCGGGAATTGTTTGATAAGATCGCAGATTTGTTGGACTTTTTGATTCCCCTGTATGTGCAGGAGGGAAAGAGTCGTCTTGTTGTTTCTTTTGGTTGTACCGGTGGAAAGCATCGTTCCATTACCTTTGCAGAAAAAATGGGTGAATATCTGACCTCAAAGGGAATGCATATTATGAAGCAACATCGGGATATCGGAAAGGATATGCCATAAAAGGAGTACGGAATGTCGTTTTCAAATGAAGTCCGTGAGGAGATTGCAAAAAGTATTGTAGACAGAGACAGACAATTTGCCTGTCTCTATGGAATTTTGCTGTACAGTCGTGTTTTTACGGAAGATTCTGTGTTGCTTCAAAGTGAGAGTTCTGTCTTTGCAAAGCTTGTGCCGGATCTTTTTCGGGATGTGTTACACAAAGAATTGCACCCGGATGTGCGGATGGCAGGAAAAACCGGCGCAGGGTTTCCTATTACAGACAAGGCGTTGATTCGGGAAATTTGCGAAACCTATCACATTAAACCGGAAAAGCGAGAAATCCGGCTTTCCAATCTGGTGAATAACAGTCTGGGTGCATTTCTCGCCGGTGTCTTTTTCGGCTGTGGAAGTGTAAGCGATCCGAATAAGGAGTATCATCTGGAGTTTAACACGCCGTCTGCATTTTTGTGTGAGGATTTGCAGAAATTGCTTTTGTCCATTGGCGTAACCGGAAGTTGGATTGTACGGAAAAATATGTATGTGCTGTATCTGAAAGACAGCGAACATATTGAGGATACCCTTACGTATATGGGGGCACAGCAGTGTACCATTGCCTTGATCAATGTGAAAATCCGTAAGGATATGCGTAATCGTGCAAACCGTCTTCGGAATTGCGATGAGGCGAATATTAACAAGGTTGTTGGTGCGGCAATGCGGCAGACAGAGGACATTCAGCAGATTATTGCCAGTGGAGAATTTGACAGCCTCTCTCCGGAATTACGGGAATTGGCAGAATTGCGTCTGGAAAATCCGGAATTGAGTCTGAAAGAGTTGGGGGAGTTGTTGTCCAGTCCCATTGGCAGATCCGGTGTAAACCGACGCTTTCAGAAAATCGCAGCAATCGCAGAGGAGTTGAAAAAACGTGGCAGTTCTACCCAATGAGGCTTTTGCCCATCTTCATGTGCATAGTGAGTACAGTCTTTTGGATGGTGCCTGTAAAATCAAACCGCTGATGAAACGAATCAAGGCGTTGGGACAGACTTCTGTGGCGTTGACGGATCATGGTGCGATGTATGGTGTCATCCCCTTTTATCAGGCAGCAGTTGCCGAGGGAATTCATCCGGTCATTGGCTGTGAGGTTTATGTGGCAAGGCGGACAAGGCATGATAGAGAACACAATCTGGATGGAAAAAGCAACCATTTGATTTTGCTGTGTGAGAACAATACCGGCTATGAAAATCTTATCAAATTGGTAACCAAAGCATCGTTAGAGGGATTTTATCGGAAGCCCCGTGTGGATTTTTCCTTGTTGGAAGAATATCACCAGGGCTTGATTTGTCTGTCCGGATGTCTTGCAGGAAGAATCCCGGAACTTATTTTGTCCGGGGCATATGAAGAGGCAAAGCAAGAAGCCTTGCGGTATCAGAGGGTTTTTGGAGCGGAAAATTTCTTTCTGGAGATACAAAATCACGGGATTTCTAAGGAATTGTCCCTGTTGCCCCAATTAAAGCGGTTATCACAGGAAACGGGGATTCCTCTGGTTGCGACCAATGACGCACATTATCTGGAGAAATCCGATGCAAAAATGCAAGAGGTTCTTTTGTGCATTCAGACCGGAAAAACACTGGATGATCCGGGACATCTTCGCTTTGAAACAGAGGAGTTTTATGTAAAGTCTACCGAGGAGATGGCTGCACTGTTTTCCGATGTGCCGGAGGCAGTTGCGAAAACTTCTGAAATTGCAAAGCGTTGTCAGGTGACTTTTGAAGCAGGAAAGCGTTATCTTCCCAAATTTCAAAAAGAGGGTGTCACAGACTGCACGGCGTTCTTTCTTGCCCTTTGTCAGAGGGGAATGGTGAAGCGTTATGGAAAAACGCCCTCTGAGGAAGTGCGCAGGCGTATGAAGATGGAAACCGACGTGATTATACAGATGGGCTATGTGGATTATTTTCTTATTGTGTGGGATTATATCCGCTTTGCAAGAGAATCGTCGATTCCGGTAGGTCCCGGAAGAGGTTCCGGTGCAGGAAGCCTTTGTGCGTATTGCATGGGGATTACACAAGTTGACCCCATTCGATATCATCTTCTCTTTGAGCGGTTTCTGAATCCGGAACGAGTGAGTATGCCGGATTTTGATGTTGATTTTTGCGTAGAGGGAAGACCACGTGTCAATGAATATGTCATCGAAAAATATGGCGCAGATCGTGTGTCAGAGATTATTACCTTTGATTATCTGAAAGCAAAGGGGGCGGTTCGTGACGCAGGACGTGCAATGGGAATTCCCTATGGCTTGTGCGATAAAATTGCAAAACTGGTGGACTCCGGGAGTACTATTCAAGAGGCAATGACACAAAGCGATGGGGAATCTTTGGGACAATTATACAAGACCGATCAGCAAGCCAAAAAGTTGTTGGATATGGCAATGCAGATTGAGGGAATGCCTCGTCATGTTTCAACCAATGCAGCAGGGGTGTTGATTTCAGCGGTGCCCATTGCAGACTATGTTCCGTTGCAAAAAAATGATGAAACGGTTGTGACGCAGTATCCGATGCAGGTGCTGGAACCCATGGGCTTTTTGAAATTCGATTTTCTGGGGCTACGCAATCTCACCATTATGCGAGATTGTGTCCGGGCAATTCAACGAGAACAACCGGAATTTTCTCTTGATCAGATTCCCATTGATGACCAGAATGTCTATCAGATGTTGGCACAGGGGGAGACTTCCGGGGTGTTCCAGTTTGAAAGCGTTGGGATGCGGAATGTGCTGATGAAAATGCAGCCACGGAATCTGGAAGATCTGACAGATGCGCTCTCGCTTTATCGACCGGGTCCACGGTCTTCGATCGAGAAATATCTGGAAAATCGTCGTCATCCGGAGAAAATGACCTTTGTGCATCCTCTGTTGGAACCTATTTTGCGTCCCACGTATGGCTGTATGCTTTATCAGGAACAAGTCATGGAAATTTGTCGTGTGCTGTCCGGATATTCCTATGGCAGAGCGGATATTGTGCGACGTGCCATGGCAAAGAAAAAACAGGACGTTATGGATGCAGAACGTCAGGTGTTCATTTATGGGACAGATGGGGCAGATGGCAGCAGCCCTTGCTGTGGTGCTGTGGCAAATGGCGTTCCGGTGGAGATTGCCAATGCACTTTTTGATGAAATTGCAGGGTTTGCGTCTTATGCGTTTAATAAGTCCCACGCTGTGGCATATGCCTATCTGGCATATCAGACGGCATATCTGAAACGATATTATTTTGCAGAGGATATGGCAGCACTTCTCTCCAGTGTGGTTGGGGAGACCGGGAAAACTATGGAATATCTGAGTTGTTGCCAGAGTGCAGGGGTGAAAGTGCTACCGCCCCATATCAATGAAAGCTTTGGTGTATATGTACGCAGTGGGGAGAATATTCGCTTTGGGCTTCTGGCGGTGAAAGGCCTTGGAAAAGGGCTTATTGATCGTATGATTTCCGAACGGGAGCAGAACGGGGCATTTTCGGATTTCTCTGACTTTTGTTCCAGAACAGTTTCTATGGGACTGAATAAGCAGGCACTGGAAAATTTGATTTTTTCCGGTGCGTTGGATGGACTTGGTGCAAATCGCCGTCAGATGTGGATGCAGATGGAAAATGTTCTCTCCTCTTGTCGCATAGAGCAGAATCGTCTGGTAGACGGGCAGATGAATTTGTTTGGGGAAAGCAGCCCGGAATCTACAATTTCTCCGGATTTGCCACCGTGTCGGGAGTTTGAACCGGAGGAGAAACTTAGCTGTGAATATCAGAGCCTTGGGCTCTATCTTTCCGGACATCCTCTGGATCGGCTTCGCTGGGTGTTGGAATTGCTTCACGGGCAACAGATTATGACACTGGAAGAATGTGCGGAGGGTGAAAAGGTCTGCTTGTTGGCAAGCCTCCAGCATCTGAAACGGCACATGACCCGAAAAGGAGAGCCAATGTGCTTTTTAAGTTGCGAAGATACCTCCGGTACGGCGGATTGTGTGGTGTTTCCATCTTTGTACGCTACGGTGCGGTCAAAGCTGGAATTGGATGCGATTCTTTGTATTCGTGGAAAGCTGAGCAAAAAGGAAGAGACAATCAGCGTACTTTGTGAGAGCATTCTTACAGAAAAGGAACTTTTGCATACGTTGCAAGTGGGACGGCTTTGTGTTAAGATTTCGGATGGAGAGATGGGGAAGATTGAACAAGTTCTGGGCGTTGCCATGCAACATCCCGGAAAGACCCCTCTTGTGTTCTATCTGACAGACCGGAAAAAGATGATTTCTCCCAAGACCATTTCCGGGGTGCAATTGGAAGAACCCCTCTATCGGGAACTCTGTCGGCAAGTATCCAGGGGACAGATTGGATTTTTGTTGCAGTAAATGTGAAAAAATAACCGATATTTGGACGGCGTTTGTTAATTTTTTAGAAAACCACTTGACAACAGAGGAAATATCAGTATAATTAGAATAGGAGTGAAATCGCTGCACTTTGTAGCAGTTTCAATTTTTTGCCATGGGCGGAATGGAGTAATTCATTATGATTAAAACGATTGGTGTATTAACAAGTGGCGGCGATGCGCCGGGTATGAATGCAGCGGTTCGTGC
>CAYXKI010000042.1:7372-11329 GCA_964465095.1 uncultured Ruminococcus sp. | reverse complement strand
GATGACGGAAAATATGCAAGCAGATGACGTACAAAATCGTCAGATGTTCTTTGTGTGGTGTCGACTTAGAATATTCAAAAAAATACAATTTTCAATACTTGAATTCCCTGAAGAGATATGATACACTTTTTTAGTAATTATCAGTTAGTTCTATCAAACTTAAAGAAAGAAAGGGATCTTATTTGAAAAGACGAATCGGGATCGGATGTCTGCTTCTGCTGTGTCTTTGTGCCGGATGTACCGACAAAACCGCAGACAGCAGCATCTCTTCCACAGATACAGACGCAGAAACGCCTGTTTCAAAAGATGTTTTTGCAATGGACACGTATATGACCCTGACTGCATATGGGGCAACGGCAGAAGAAGCCGTGGACGATGGAATCGCCTATATCGAAGAAATGGACGGGCTGCTTTCCACAGGATCGGATACAAGTGAAATTTCTCGGCTCAACGCAACCGGAACCTATTCCCTTTCGGAAGATGTAGCAGAAATCTTGTCCTTTGCAATCACCATCAGTCAAGATACAGATGGTGCATTTAATCCGCTGATGTATCCTATTATGAATGCTTGGGGATTTCCCACCCAAGAATATCGTGTGCCGGAACAACAAGAACTCCAATCCCTCCTGACCCTGACGGATTTGTCTGATCTGGAATTTGAGAAAGACACCAACACCGTGACCTTTCAGAAAGATGGAATGCAAGTCGACCTTGGGGGCATTGCAAAAGGATATACCTCCTCCGAAATCATGTCGATCTATACAGAAGCCGGGGTAACAAGTGGCATGGTAAGCCTTGGAGGAAATGTACAGGTCTTGGGCACAAAGCCGGACGGAAGTCTTTGGCGTGTGGCAGTACAAAACCCGGACAGCGAAGCAGATTATCTCGGTGTCATCCAAGTGGCAGACAAGGCGGTTATCACCTCCGGGGGATATGAGCGATATTTTGAACAGGACGGCGTAACCTATCACCACATTATTGACCCCTCCACCGGCTATCCGGCAGAGTCGGGACTTGCTTCTGTTACCATCATCAGCGAAAACGGCACACTGGCAGACAGCCTTTCTACGGCATTGTTTGTCATGGGACTGGAAAAAGGAACTGCTTATTGGGAAGCGCACAGCGACGAATTTGATGTGATTTTTTACACGGACACCGGAGAACTTTATGTCACAGAATCCATTGCAGACAATTTTTCCTCCAGTTTCGACTGGTCGGTTCTTTCAAAGGAGGCAACATAACCCATGAATTTTCAAAAAAAAGCCCTGCTCCCTGTTTGCGGTATTTTGCCCGCAGTCGCCCTTGGACTGTGTACAGCAATTTCTCTCAGCGGCTATGAAGCCCCTGTCCTGACGGCAGACGCTACTATGGCAACCACGAAAGCAGAAGCTGCAACAAGTTCTGAGGACAGTTCAACACAAACCACGACAAAAAGTGCAAGAAAAACAACCACTGCCACAGAGAAGCCGAAAAGCACAGTTTCCACAGAAGCCGTTCCCACCGTATCTTTGGTAGAGGACAGTGACAGCTATACAGACGGAACCTATACCGGTACAGGAACCGGATTTTCCGGACCAATTACCGTTCAGGTTGTAATTTCCGGCGGAAAAATACAGGACATTTCCATTCTCAGTTCTACCGATGACACCCCCTATCTGACGGCAGCATCTGCCCTGTTAAATTCCATCGTCTCCAAGCAAAGCACCAATGTGGACACCGTTTCCGGTGCGACGTACAGTTCTGTGGGTCTGATCGAAGCTGTGCGGAATGCCCTCGCAAAAGCCGGCGGAAGTAGCACACAGGATGCAATCTCTATCAGCACCTCTGCTGCAAAAACCGTGGCAGCGAAAAGTACAACTGCTGCAACAATTGCCACGATTTCCGAGCCCTCCTCCGGATATCTGGACGGAACGTATACCGGTACAGGGGTTGGGTTTGAGGGAGATATCACCGTTGAAGTTTCCATTGTCTCCGGAAAAATCAAAACCATTTCCATTCTCGACACTGTTGATGACAGCCCTTACATTGACTCCGCATCTGCCCTGCTTCAATCCATCCTGAAACTGCAAAGCACCAACGTGGACACGGTTTCCGGTGCGACATACAGTTCCATTGGGCTAATCGAAGCTGTCCGTGACGCACTTGCAAAGGCACAGGCAAAAGAAACAACAAGTACAAGCACCACCACCACCGCAAAACCTGCCACCACCACAACTGCCACAACAGAAGCCGTTTCCGTTGCAACTTCTACCACAACAAGCAAGCGGTTCAAAGACGGCACGTATACGGAAACAGCCCTTTGTTCCCCCAACAGCAAGCACGAGTTTTCGGCATATACCGTTTCTGTTTCTGTGACAATTGAAGAGGGCGAGATCAAGGAGATTGCAGATGTAACGCTGAAATCCGACGAAGAGGATGCAGACGAAAACAAATGGTATCTCCTCCGTGCTGCCAATGGCACAAGCCGTTTCCCCGGTGTCATTGCACAGATTCTGGAAAAGCAAAGCACTGAGGAAATCGACGCTGTTTCCGGTGCAACTTGTTCCTCCGAAGCAATTGTAGAAGCCGTACAAGCAATTCTGGAAAAGGAGGAAGTAGAGTAATTGGAAACACATTTCTTTTGGAGTAAAGTCTTGGGGCTGATTCTGGCGGTTGGAATCGTGTTTGGATACAATAGTATTTTAAAAAGCCGTTCCCAAAGCGAAACCATTTCTCAGCTAGAATTCACCCTAGCACAGCAAACCAATTCAGTAGAAGCGGAAAGTACCCCCACAGAAACAGAAGCCACAGAAGCGGAAGCGTTGTCCCCTTATACAGATGGCGTTTATGAGGGCACTGCACAGGGATATGGTGGAGAAATCACCGTCTCTGTAACCATCACCGATGGGATCATCGCAGATCTGGAAGTCTGTAGCGCAGACCATGAGGACGCTGCCTATCTGGACGCAGCCATGGGAATCATAGACGAAATCCTTGCAGCACAATCCACAGAAGTCGACACCATCAGCGGTGCAACCTATAGTTCTACCGGCATCCGAACCGCAACGGAAAATGCACTGAGAGAGGCGGAAAAAGCATGAAAAAAATCAATCAAAAGAAACTCCCACAATATCTCCGGGCACTCATCCAGCTTGTTTTCTTTCTCTTGTTCCCCTCCGCATTTACCAGTGCCTTTTCCGGGGTAAAATATCTTTTCACTCAACTTGGTATTTCTGCCCCCATTACGCTGACAAAATTTCTGATCGTACTCTTGGCACTCTGTGGGTACACCATCCTTTTCGGCAGATTTTTCTGCGGTTTTGCCTGCGCCTTTGGGACACTTGGGGATGCAGTCCGGGGCGTGTACTGCTTTGTCTGTAAGAAGCTACACAAAAAGCCACTGCAAAACAAACCCTTTTATCGGTATCTCTGTGGCATAAAGTATCTCTGTCTGGTTTGCATTCTGCTTCTTTGTTTCCTTGGCAGTTATGCAAAACTAACAGGTTGGAATCCGTGGGAGGTCTTTTCCATGCTTTATGCGAGAAATTTCCGACTTGGTGGGCACATTCTGGGGTGCATTTTGCTTCTTGGCATTCTGGTTGGCATGGCACTGATTCCTCGTTTCTTCTGCCGTTTTCTCTGCCCCATGGGTGCAGTTTTTTCCCTGCTTCCGGTTTTGCCTTTCTTCACCCCCAAAAAAGACAGCACCCAGTGCGGAAAGAATTGTTCCGCCTGTCAGAAATGCTGTCCCTCTGATCTGACCCTTCCGGAAAAGCAAAGCCTCTCTGTTCCCGGCGATTGCTTCCAATGCCAGAAATGCGTCACAATCTGTCCGAAGAAAAATGCAACAAGCGGACGCTTTGGACTGCGTGGAAATGAACTCTGGATCACCGGGGTCAAGGCAATAGGATTGTTTTTGATTCTGTGGTTTTTGCTTTAAGATAACACAAAATAACGCAAAAAAGCACTGCATTCGTT
>CAYXKI010000042.1:0-7272 GCA_964465095.1 uncultured Ruminococcus sp. | reverse complement strand
CTTATTTTCTCTCCCATTTGTTGCAGAGTTCGTTTAGCTGATCAGCCATTTTGGCAAGTTCTTTGTTAGAAAGCCCACGACTACTCTGCACAAGGCTACTCAGACGGCTCAGAGTCTGGGTCAGACGATCGTAAGTCATTCCGCTGCGTTTTGCCTTTTGTGCAACGGGAACAGGGGCTGCATCATAGGTGATTTTCCCGGAGGCAAGATCAAATTCTGCCCCACTGTAAGGTGCATAGGCATCCAAGCCATACGCCTGCCAGAGTTTTTCCCGGAATGCGTCCGCAGAGTCTGTATTTCCATGATTGACAAAGACTTTTTGCACCCCATGCACTGCGCCGATCCATTGCAGCAATCCCTTTTGATCTGCATGTCCACTCATGCCGGGGAGTTGTACAATCTGGGCACTTACCTGTACCGTTTCTCCAAACAGTGTCACGGTCTTAGCACCCTCCAGAATGCGTCTGCCAAGAGAGCCCTCCGCCTGATAACCCACAAAGAGAATGGTGTTTTCCGGCTTCCACAAATTGTGTTTCAGATGGTGCTTAATTCTCCCGGCTTCACACATTCCACTGGCAGAGAGAATCACCTTGGGGCGTTTGTCTGCGTTGATTGCTTTGGAATCATCGCTTGTTTCTGCCGGAATCAATCCGGTTACGCCGATTGGATTTTCTCCACGCTGTACATAGGAAAGTGCCTCTTCGTCAAAACAACTTTCTTTGTTGCGCATAAAGATTTCTGTGGCATCAATAGCAAGGGGGCTGTCCATATAAATCGGAAAGTTTCCGAACTCCGGCAAGAGATTCTGATCCTTAATCTGCTTGAAATAGTACAACAATTCCTGGGTGCGTCCTACAGCGAAAGAGGGAATAATCACGCTGCCACCTCCGGTAAAGGTATCCCGAAGCACCTGAACCAGTCCCGGCAGATAACCCTTTGGCTTTTCATGAAGCCGATTGCCATAGGTGGATTCCATAACCACATAATCTGCCTCTTCCGGTGGTTGTGGATCTCGGATCAGTGGTTGGTTGAGATTACCGATATCTCCGGAAAAGACAAGCTTTTTTGTCACGCCAGACTCTGTGAGCCACAATTCAATACTGGAAGACCCAAGAAGATGTCCTGCATCCAGAAAGCGTACCTGCACCCCGGGAAACAGCAGAAAAGTTTCCTCGTAAGGGTGTCCCTGAAAGAGTTTCAAAGCACCAAGGGCATCCTCCATGGTGTACAAGGGAACGTACGGTTCATCCCCACGGCGCATTGCTTTCCGGTTGTGCCATTCTGCTTCAAACTCCTGAATGTGGGCACTATCCCGAAGCATGATATCGCAGAGAGAAGCTGTTGCTGTGGTGGTGTGGATTTCTCCTGTAAAGCCACCGGCATACAAAAGCGGTAACAGCCCGGAATGGTCAATATGGGCATGGGTCAGAAGCACATAATCAATCTCTCCGGGGGCACAGGGAATCCGGACGTTTTCATAGGTGTCTCTTCCCTGTTCCATTCCAAAGTCCACCAGAATCCGTCTGCCACAGACCTCCAGATATGTGCAACTTCCTGTTACTTCATGAGTTGCACCAATAAATGTCATTTTCATTTTCAATCACCTGATTCTATACAGTTTCCGGGAGGGTGTCAATCAATCGAACCAGAAACTTCATTAACGTTGTAGCATCTGCTGTCCCCACTTCTCCATCTCCGTTGCAATCTGCATTTCTGAAGGCAAGGGCGTTTAAAGTAACTGCACTGGCAGCCGCTTTGTTCAAAAGCACTGCATCGGTAATGTCCACTCTTCCGTCCAGATTAATATCCCCATAAAGACAATCACTGATTCCTCCGGTGGTTCCGGTAGCGGTTGTGGTAGTGGTTATCCCGGATGTGGTAGTGGTGGTGTCATCAGACTGAGAACCGGTTGTCTCTGATACAGTTGTTGTGGTGGTTTTTGCGGTAGTAGTTGTGGTAACAGATGGTTCTGTTGTGGCAGTTGTTGTGACAACCGGGGTACTTCCATCAGGTTCAATGCCCCCTACCAGCACCCCATCGGAATAAACGCAGATATAGTCGATTCTTGTTTCAGAACCGTTCTGATAGGTGTCCACACACTTGGTAATCCCCTGATAACTCCAGTCATTGGTAGGATCCCAAGTATCTCCATAGTAAAGTCCCAGAGCAAGCTGATATTTCTTATTGGAGTTTGCAATTTTATAGCCATCCCACTTTACTTCGATATAATAGATATCCGGGTCATAGGATGCATCATACTGATACGGACCGGACAGCACACCATCTGCCGGTGCAGCCTCTACTTCTGCCTGATCGTATAATTGATTGATACTGAGTTCGCTGAGATTTTCCTTGTTTTTGAACTCTGCAATGCTGAAATAATACCGCATAGAGAGATCAGTTTTCGGGAGGATGGAATCGGTGTAAATCAACGCCGTCAACTTTGTGACCCCTGCGCCATCACTTTTTGTATCATCGACTGCATATGCCTCAACCCAAAAATCATTGCCACCGGATGCTCCCTCTCCACCAGTAGTTGCCGGTGGGAAATCTGCGGTTGTCTCCATGTCCTCTGTCCCGTAAAACGCATACAAGCCTGCACAAGCCCCCACAAATGCTGCGTTATAGTCAATGGTAACTTCATTGTAAATATAATCCGAAGTCAGGTCAATATGGTTGTCCTGCCCGTCCGGACCGCCAACCAATGCACCATACAGCACATAGCGCTGTTCCTTTGTGTCCTCACATACGGACAAACCGGAGGACGCACGATGGTGGGGATATTTTACAGAAAGATCGCTATAGCCAACGATATAGCAGCGATTCAAGGGATTGTCCCCCATCAGATATTCCATCTGTCCCTCTGCCCAGTCGCTGTAGGAAGAGGGCTTTCCATTGTTTTTGTATTTGTCATAAACCAGCGTTACAAATTGCATTGCGGTGTTATACCGTGCAGAGCCCCATTGATCCAAGAAAGCATATCCACCGGGAGTTGTATAAGCAGTCATCCATTTGTTGATTGCAATCTCAATCTGATTCCAGAAATCTGCATCCTCATATTCGGACTTGTTCTGTGCGGTGCGATACATATTCTGCAAATCCAATTCCGGATGCTGCAAATCAATCTCCCCAAGTAAAGTCAGTGCGCCACTCCATACATCATTCCAACAATATGCCCAACCACTTGGCGAATAATAATCAATATAAGGAACCGCAGCCTCCAGATAGCTTACATCCTCTGTGGCTATATACAGCCATGCGGCTGCCCATACGTAATCGTCCTCCCACTTGCTGGAATTGTAATACTGCTTTGGACCATCTGCATTGTCGCTGAGTTCCTTGTCATTGATATCTGCAAAGCGGAACAATGCCTTGGCATAATCCAGAGACTGTGCTGCATATTCCGGATCGGTATCCTTGAAATTCAGGTAATTCACCGCCAGAGAAGCGGCTGCGGAAACAACATAATCTGTCTGGGGCTTTTCTGCCGTCAGGAAAAATGCCGGACGTGACATCTCGTCAATTTCCGGTGCATTCCAATAGGCATGGTCAATGTCTCCATCCCCGACCTGATAGCAATGGGCAATAACCTCGCCGTCTGCATCCCGGAAAGTACACTTCATCAGATAATCGTTAAAATAGCGGAGAATCGTTTCCATATGGTCGTCCTGTCCGGTTTTCACATAAGAATCCCGGAACTCATAATATCCCCAGCCAAGGGTTGCCGCAGAATAGTTTTCCGGCATTCCGAATTTCACATGATCCCCGGCATCATGAAATCCACCGGCTACATCAATATACCCATCTCCGTCCGGATCCAGAATGTCTTTATATTTCGTCAGAAATTCTGCACTTAAATTCGTTGAAGTCGTGTCCATAGACACCTGAGAATCGTACGTATGACAATTTCCACGCCAATCATACCGTGTGTTCTCTGTTACCTCTGTGCCGCACATATTGGCATCGTAAAAATACATAGAATACTGGAGTGCCTTTGCGAAGTTCACTTCCACGGTGCTCTCTGTTGTAGTATCTTCTGCACTGACGGTGCTCTGTGCCGCCGTACCACACACGCCCAGAAGCATTGCAGCGCTTACAAGCAAGGACAATATGCGTTTTCTTTTGTGTCGGTTCTGTTTCATCTTCTTTTTATCCTCTTTCATTTCCAAAATATAGCGAAAACGAGAAGTTTTCCACCTCATCCATTTTATTATACGTCATTTTGCTCAAAAAGTCAACTATTCTTAGAAAAATTAAGGCGATACCGCACAAAAAAATCGTGCGATATCGCCAAATAACTTATTTATCCTCTTCCGGCACAAGACGGTATTCCTCGAAAAGCCAGAAGGTTTCCTGTTCCTCCTCCCCATACTGATTGGAGGGATATACACGCACCCGAACCCGGATTCCGTTTGGCTTCCGATAAATCGTCTCCAACGGTTCTCCGCTTTGCAATTTTTCTCGCAAAGTATCATAGTTCATGAACTCCAACAGGGATGCTTCGTCTGTATCCAGAACGTGATGCACCATGTACATCTGCATCGCCGGGAAAAACCGTCCACCGCTTTTTTCCAACTTGTCCTTGAAATACTTCGGCACATAAATTGCTCTGGTGCTGTCTGTTGCAAGGTCTACCACATAGACCCCCAAGAAATAAGAGGAAATGATTTGCAGGAAATTGTCCGCATCTTTTTTCTCCAGAAGAATTTTTTCCAGTTTGCGATTCATCTCTCTTGCCTTGGCAAGTTCCCCTCTTGTCTGATAATACTGTCGCTTTGCCTTATACATCTGACACTCTGCGTCTGCAATCAAACGGTCAATCTGAACATCTGTATGCAGCCAGGAAATCCCCACAGAAACGTTGTAATCCTGCTTTCCCAAGGTGTCATGGAACTGCTGCAATTTCTGCTCCACTTCCTCTTCCGGACAATTGCGACAGAACACCACAAACTCATCGCCACCAACACGGTAGGAATCTTCCTCGCCGAAAATTTCTTTCAGAGTGTCCCCAATGCATTTCAGCATAGCATCTCCGGCAGCGTGACCCAGATGATTGTTTAATTCGTGAAGCCCATTGGCATCGGCATAAATGCAACAAAACGTTCCGGGATTTTCCTCGGCATAGGAACCAATGGCAAGCTGATAGCTGTTTCGGTTTTTCAGCCCGGTTACCGCATCCATTGTTCCCATTTTTTGAATCAACCGATAAGAACGAGCATTCTGCATCGCCATCAAAAAGCTTCCGGCAACGCACTCCAACAAAGCCCCATCTGCCCATTCTGATTGCATATTGATGCTACCAAGAACACCACGCAACCGCTGCTTCGTATCTCGCAAAGGCACAAGGAGGAGATTCTCCACGGAATAGGTATGCAACATCTCCCGATCCGCCGAGGACAATTTTGCAACGCCACCAGCATAAAGCAAAATCGTTTTCCCGGCAGAAAGCATTTTCCACTGTTCCGTAAATTGAGAGCGGAGTTTTGGCACATCCGGCGGTGGAATTTGTTCCTTTTTGTTTTTTCGCCAGATATAAAAGTTTTCCGATTGAAAGTCATCTGTCAGAACAATCAGAAAAACCCGTTCCGAGGTCATCATATCCCCCACAATCTGCAACGCATCTTCAATCAGCGCCGGATTCTGCGGGGCATCATAAAGTGCACGCTGCACGTTGTACATATACGTCCGCTGTTGCAATTGGCGTTCCTGCCGTTTGATATCTCTATGATTTCGCAGGAAAATCCAGATAAAGAACAGGAAAAAGGTCGCAATATAGAGAAGTACAATAATTCCGATGATTTTTTGCACCTGTCTTGCACTGGAGAAAACAATATCCTCCGGGACAGTTACCTGCACCATCCAGCGATTGACACCGGCGGAACAATAGCGCATATAAAAAGTCTTATTGGTGGAGAGAGAACGAAAGGCAAAATACCCGGACTTCTCCGCTGCCATATCCTCCAGAAGCGTCGCCTTTTCATATCCCTTTGCCGGCTGATACATACTCCAGTCCAAGGTTTCCATATCTGCCGGAGTACTGTGGAGGGCATCCAGAATAAATTCATTGGTGCTGCTGTCCACAATATACAGGCTGCACCAACCCTCATACGCCGTTGCAGTAAAGGCAGATGCAAAGTTCTCCGCTTTCTGGAATCCATAGAGAATCCCAATGACCTGATTGTCCTTTACAACCGAAACCGCCTGATAAATATATTTCTGTTTGGAAGAACGTTTCTCCCGGCAAATTCCCGAACAATAGGGGACGTTTTCTTCTTCTGTTTCAAAGTCTAAGGTCAATGCCGGCTGAAACGTATCTCCGGCTGCAAATTGCAAAGTAGAATCCGGTAATAGCAACGCCAGAACATCCATGGTGCTTTGCTTCTGATATGCTTTCAAAAGGGCAGAAACATCCTCCGGATTCTCTGCCACCTCGTCACTCATAATTTCTGCCAAAAGGGTCAGTTCCTCTTGTTCGTTGTGCACTTCCTCCTGAATTTCCGCAGAAAACTGTGTGGCAGTTTCATTTAAGGAGCGAAAACAGAAATTTTTCATGACATTGTTAATCTTCATAGACGCAAAAACAAAACAGGCTGCCAGAACCACGGTAATTGCAGGCATAATCCAATAATTCAGCTTTACATGCCATCTTCTTTTCTGTTTCACAAAGTCACCCCCTTTTTGCAGAAATGGTACACCTATGGCGTTTCCTATATTTTACCACATTTCTCCAATTCTTGTAAAGGGATTTTTCTGTTTTTCTCCGGATTCCGCAAAAGTGTCCTTGTAACTTTGTGCAACTGTGCCAGTTTTCGCCATGAAAAAGAAAAAAAGTCACCACAAAATTTCTTTGTCGTGACCTTTGGACTTTATTCGATTGGATCTTCCTCATCCTTTTCCACAAGCTTTTGTTGAATGAGGTCATACTGGGTGTACATTTTCTGTACGCCGTTTTCTAAGAGGTAGTAGTGATACAGATAAGGCAACAAGAGCACCAGAAGCAAAACCGTCAGGAGCATCGTCCCCAGATTGGTGCTCAGAAGCGTAATCCCCATAGAAATCAACGTCAGAATTGCCACTGTCATGGTGACAATCAAATGCATCAGCCGTTCATGTTGAAAAAACGCAAGCTGCTGCAAATGGGAAGCGGAAATTTTGTTCCAATCCTGATCCTTTGCAGCCTCTTTCAAAAGTGCATCCATATACGCCAGATATTGCAATAACCGTTTTCTCATACGTGCCTCAATCTACGTCCGCATCATCCGGTGCAGGCAG
>CAYXKI010000041.1:0-11444 GCA_964465095.1 uncultured Ruminococcus sp. | reverse complement strand
CTTGACCCCGGCAGCATTTTTTAGAAAATTGCTGCACCAAAAAATCTTATGTCTGAGTAAACTTGTTTTCCACATGAAAATACCATTCTTTAAAATGCCACTCTTTTTTAAACAAAAAGAGAGCAGCGTTTGCTACTCTCTCCCATTCCCACTTATATCTCACGGGTATGCCGCTTTGAAATCTTCAGACGATTCATCGCACGATTCAATGCGGCTTGGCTCTGATAATATTGCAAGATACTCTGCTTATGCAAAAGTCGTTCCTTTGCACGGGCAGCAGCCTCTGCGGCACGCTTTGCATCAATCTCTTCCGGCAATTCTACCGCATCGCCGAGAATCAACACATAATCTCCACGCACCTCTGCAAAGCCATCACTGATGGCAGCATAATGCCACTGACCATCTACCAAATATTTCAGTTCTCCCGGACTGACCACCGTTACCATGGTCTGATGTCCCGGCAAAATACCCACCAGACCGTCAACTGTCGGAAACACAATATGCTCTGCTTTTCCCACATAAAACGGACGATCTGATGCCAGAATCTCTAGCTGAAATGTCTTTTCCATGGCTCATCCCTCACGCTTCCTGCATGGTCTGTGCCTTTTCGATGGCTTCATCAATAGTTCCTACCATAAAGAACGCATTCTCCGGCAGTTCGTCCATTGCGCCCTCTACAATCATCTTAAAGCCCCGGATGGTCTCTTTCAGCGGTACATATTTTCCCGGTGTTCCGGTAAAGACTTCCGCTACGTTGAAAGGCTGTGACAGGAACTTTTGCAGCTTTCTGGCACGATATACCGCAAGCTTATCCTCCTCGTCCAACTCTTCCATACCAAGGATCGCAATAATATCCTGTAACTCCTTGTACCGCTGTAACAACTCCTGTACCTTTCTGGCTACCTGATAATGCTCCTCACCGACAACATCCGGCTCCAGAATCCGTGAAGTGGACTCCAACGGATCTACGGCAGGATAGATACCCTGCTCTACGATTTTACGGGACAATACTGTGGTTGCATCCAGATGGGCAAAGGTCGTTGCCGGAGCCGGGTCTGTCAGGTCATCTGCCGGCACATAAACTGCCTGAACAGAAGTGATGGAACCATTCTTTGTGGAAGTGATTCGTTCCTGCAATTCGCCGACTTCGTTTGCCAAGGTCGGCTGATAACCTACCGCAGAGGGCATCCGTCCCAACAGTGCGGAAACCTCAGAACCTGCCTGAACATACCGGAAGATGTTGTCAATAAAGAGCAACACATCCTGATGCTTTTCGTCCCGGAAATACTCTGCCATGGTAAGACCTGTCTGTGCCACACGCATACGAGACCCCGGCGGTTCGTTCATCTGTCCGAATACCAGCGCAGTCTTTTCAATAACGCCGGATTCTTTCATCTCGTTCCAAAGGTCGTTACCCTCTCTGGAGCGCTCTCCTACCCCGGTAAAGATGGAATATCCACCGTGTTCTGTGGCAACGTTATGAATCAGTTCCTGAATCAATACCGTCTTTCCGACACCTGCGCCACCGAACAAGCCGACCTTACCGCCCTTTGCATAAGGGGCAAGGAGGTCGATGACTTTAATGCCGGTTTCCAGTACTTCAACCACAGGGCTCTGATCCCGGAAAGAGGGGGCTGCCCGGTGAATTTCCCATTTCTCCTGGGCATCTACTTCCCCGGCTTCGTCAATGGGCTCACCCAGAACGTTGAACATTCTGCCCAAGGTTGCCGTTCCCACAGGAACTTTAATACAAGACCCGGTTGCAGTAACCTCCATGTCCTTGTAAAAGCCCTCAGTCGAGGACAAGCTGATGCAGCGGACAATGCCGTTGCCCATGTGCTGCGCCACTTCCATGACACAAGTCTTGTCGCCGTTTTCCACCGTAAGCGCATCCTTGATCATCGGGAGTTTTCCCGGAAATGCCACATCAATAACCGGTCCTAAGACCTGTACAATTTTTCCTGTTTCCATGTATTTCACTCCCGTATCTATAATGTCGTATTCGCACCGCTGACAACTTCGGTGATTTCTTGCGTAATGGCTGCCTGTCTTGCACGGTTATATTGCAAGGACAAACTTTGCAGCATATCCTTGGCACTTGTGGTTGCAGAGTCCATCGCCGTCATTCTGGCTTGCTGTTCACTGCAAAAAGACTCTACCATTGCGCCATAGATCATGCCCTTCATAAAGTTCGGGGTAAGGTGTTCCATTACCGTATTAGGGTCAGGCAAGAACTCTGCCTCCTTGTGTCTGGTAATGTCTCCCTCATTCTGTACAAAGCTTGCCGCATCCAAAGGCAAAAGGTGACGGATTTTCGGCTCAAAAGTAATCGAAGAAGTCATCTCGGTATAAATCAGATACACATCGTCCAGTTCCCCTGATTCAAAAGACTCCAGCATCTGTTCCGCAATCTTTCTGGCACGGAACATAGTAGGGTTCTGAGTGGTATACACAAACTCCGGATTGACATCCAACTCTCCGGCACTTGCCTTTCGCTGGAAGTACATTCTCCCTACATGCCCCATAACATACAGACTTGTCTGATTCCCTGAGGCGATTTTCTCCTCTGTCAGCTTAATGATATTGTGATTATAGGAACCACACATTCCCTTGTCTGCGGTAATGACCAGATAGCCCACTTTCCGCTTGTTCTTCGGGATCTCACTGCGCTGATCAAAATAACGCATATCAATTTCTTCCGGTGCACGGGAAAGAATACTACGCATCGCATAAACCAGCTTGTTAAAATAGGGCTGGGTTGCCGCAAGATCTTTCTTTGCCTTTTTCAGCTTTGAGGAAGAAATCAGGTACATAGCGTTGGTGATTTTCATAATGTCGTTGATGCTCTTGATCCGATCCCGGATTTCATGCATATTGCCCATATTAGTTCACCTGCTTTTTATACCGCTGAACCAACTCCAGAATTTCCGCAAGCTGCTCCTCTGACAACGTGCCACCCTGTTTCAGGTCAGACACAAGCTTTGGTGCATTGCCCTCGATAAAGTTGGTCAGCCCCTCCCGGAAGCTTCGCAGTTCCGGCAGTGCAATATCATCCAGCAACTGATTGGAAGCTGCTGCAAGAATCACAACCTCTTTCCACATGGCAAGGGGATGATACAGGGGCTGTTTCAACAGTTCCATAAGAACGTGTCCATGATCCAGCATTGCCTGTGTGGCAGGGTCAAGGTCAGAACTGAACTGGGTAAAGACCTCCATTTCCCGGAACTGGGCAAGTTCGATACGCATCTTTCCGGCAACTTTTTTCATTGCCTTTGTCTGGGCAGCACCGCCTACACGAGAAACCGACAAGCCGACATTGACTGCCGGACGCATTCCGGAATTAAACAGTTCGCTCTCCAAGAAGATCTGTCCATCGGTAATGGAAATAACGTTAGTAGGAATATATGCAGAAACATCTCCTGCCTGGGTTTCAATAATCGGCAGTGCCGTAATCGAACCGCCACCATGGGCATCATCCAGACGGCAAGACCGCTCCAGCAATCTGGAGTGGAGATAGAATACGTCACCGGGATATGCCTCACGCCCCGGTGGACGATGCAGCAGCAAGGACATTGCACGATATGCCACAGCGTGCTTAGAAAGATCGTCATAGACAATCAGAACATCCTTGCCCTGGCTCATAAAATATTCCGCAATTGCAGTTCCTGCATAAGGGGCAATATACTGTACCGGTGCAGGTTCGCTGGCAGATGCAGACATCACAATGGTGTAATCCATTGCACTGTTTTTCTTCAAGGTCGATACAATCTTTGCAACGGTGGAGGATTTCTGTCCGATGGCTACATAAATGCAAATGACATCCTGTCCCTTTTGGTTAATAATCGTATCAATGGCAATGGACGTTTTTCCCGTCTGACGGTCACCGATAATCAACTCACGCTGTCCTCTGCCGATGGGGAACATGGCATCAATGGACAGAATACCGGTCTGCAAGGGAACGCTTACGGATTTCCGCTGTGCAACGCCGGGGGCTTCGTGTTCAATGGGGAAATAGCCCTCCGGTGTAAGTGGCTTTCCGCCGTCAATGGGGCTTCCCAGTGCATCTACTACTCTGCCAATCATCTCCTGGCAGACACCAATTCCGGCACGCTTTCCGGTGCGGACAACCTGGGTGCCCTCTGTAATGCCATAATCGCTTCCCAGCAATACGACACCGATGGTCTTTGTTTCCAGGTTCTGTACAATGCCCCGGACACCGGTTTCAAATTCCACAAGTTCGCCATACATTGCGTGGGACATGCCGAAAACAGTTGCAATGCCGTCGCCGACACGTACAACCGTACCGGTTTCCTGCACGCCGGACTTCCGGTCAAAGTCCTCAATTTCGCTTTTCAAAACAGATATAATCTCATTCGCACTCATGGTACTCATGTCTTACCCTCACCTCCGTGTCAGACTTTTCCGCATATTCCGGATCGTGGCACGCATACTTCTATCATAGGTGTCATCGCCGATATGCAAGATAAAGCCTCCCAGCAAGTCTTTGTTCTGGCGCATTTCCAGTTCTACCGCATCCTTGCCGGTTTTTGCGCAAATCATACGCTCCATTGCCGACACCTGCGCTTGTGTCAGCGGCGTTACATATTCCAGCACAGCATGGGCACACTGCCGCTGCTGCCGCCGGAGTACTTCATATTCCCGGAATATCTCCTGTATGCTGTCAATTTGTCCATTCTGACAAACAAGTTTCAAAAAAGATTGCAGCGCTTTCGGAAACAGCTTTTCAATTACAGCAAACTTTTCCGCCTTGGAAATTGTCGGGTTGGACAGACTGTCCCCAAGTGCCGGGCAAAGGGCAAACCGCTCTTGTGCCTCAGAAACCGCTTCTTCCGACGGAGACAGGCTCAGCAAGACAGCAGCATAAGAAACGGCTGCTTGTGTCATTGCTCTGCTCCTTCCTCAGACAGGAACGCATTGACCAGTTCCCGGTTTGTCTCGTCTCCAAGCTTTTGTTCCATCAGCTTGGAAGCAGCAGCCAATGCCAGGTCGGCAATTTCGCCCTGCACACCCTCCAAGGTACGCTGGCGCTCCAATTCGATTTCCTTCTGTGCATCCTCCAGCATTGCCTCCGCCTGTCGCTGTGCCTGAGCAGTGATTGCATCGCCGCTCTCCTGGGCACGGATCTTTGCGTCTGACACGATTTGCTTTGCCTCTTCCTTGGCACCGGTCAAGGTGGACTCGTACTCTTCTTTCAGTGCCTGTGCCTGTTCCGACTTTGCCTTTGCATTGTCCAGGTCATCCTGCACCAGCTTTGCACGTTCCTCCAGAATCTTGTTGACTCTGCCAAAGAGAAATTTTTTCAGAAAGAAAAACAGCACCAGAATATTGATTACAGAAAACAGAATTGTCCAGATATCAAAATCCAACATATTGATCACCACATCGCTGTTGCCAACGATGCGCTCCTTTCTGTTACAGTGTTGCTTCTAAACAGTATCGTCTTTAGAACTTGTTCTTAGAACAAGTTCTTACTTCATGATGATCATCATCAGTGCGATAACGAAACCATAGATTGCAGTTGCCTCTGCCAAAGCACAACCCAGCAGCAGTGCCTTGTTGATTGCGCCGGCTGCCTCTGGCTGTCTTGCGATTGCCTCTGTTGCCTTTGCGGTGGCGTGTCCGATGCCAAATCCTGCACCGATGCCTGTCATAACTGCGATTGCAGCGCCAATTGCTACTCCCATAACGATACCTCCCGGATTTCTACGCACGCTGTAACTGGTGCGATTCTTCTTCTACTTCCATTCCCTCTGCCATGAACAGCGAGGTCAGGAACACAAATACATATGCCTGAATCAAGCCGTCAAATACGTCAAAGTACATACTGAATACCATCGGCAAAATGACACCGCATACATTTTCGATCAGCTTCATAACAACAAATGCACCCAACACGTTACCAAACAGTCGCATACAAAGCGACAGCGGACGGATTGCAAGTTCCATAATGTTAATCGGAAGCATAATCGGCATTGGCTTGACAAAGGACTTTAAAAAGCCTTTCAGACCGCCCTGTGCCCGGAAGGTTGCCACCTCGATCAGCACAAGACTCATCACTGCCAACGCTGCGGTGACGTTGATGTCCTTGGTGGGGGGCTTAATCCCAAAGCCGAACATTCCACAGAGATTTGCCACAGCAAGGAAGAGGAACACGGTACTCAGATACGGCACATAGCGCTTTCCGGCTTTTCCCATATTGCCAACGAAAAAGTCCGTTACCCAGGTCACAGCCATCTCCACAAACGCCTGTCGTTTTCCCGGCACAATCTGTAGATTTCGTGTCAGAAGCAGCACCGCAACCATAATCACCGCCATGATTCCCCACATCACGATAATGGATTCGTGAATGTGAATCTCTCCCAGAAGGGGCACATCAATCGGAATTGTCAGGCTCCAGGTTTCCAAGGATTCCTGTAATTCTTCGCCCATTGCATTCACCACCTTTTCTTTCCGGAAATTTTGGAAAAAACATCTCCAATCAGGCAATGTCTATTTCAATAGAACACTGTCTATTTATCATTATAATTCAATTGGAGAAAAAAGTCAATCTATTTTCTCCACGATTCTCATGGCTTTCTTTCAACACTTTTTTGTGATTTCCACAAGGCCTCTTTTTCCCTGCAAAAGAATCGAAAGTTTCCGTATTTTTCGCTTTCTTTTATAAAGGAAGCCCTTTGAGAAGCATATTTAGAAATTTTAGCACGATTCGCCACGTCATCTTATCCAACCCATAAGAAAAGACACCCGGATTTCTCCGGATGCCTTTCGATTGAATAGAATAGTAATTATGAGCGTTAATTATTCCCCATAGGGAAGATAGCTTACCAGATGTACCAGGAATTTCATCAGCGTAACGCCATCTGCACTGGTAAACTCGCCGTCACCGTTGCAATCTGCGTTTGCCTTTGCGGTATCATTAAGAGAAACTGCATCAGCAGCCGCCTTGTTCAGGAGTACAGCATCGGTAATATCGACTCTACCGTCCAGGTTTACGTCACCATAGAATACACCCTCTGCGCTTGCAGTTATTTTGGTGGTTGTGGTGGTCTTGGAGGTAGTGGTTGTCTTAGAAGTTGTTGTGGTAGAAGTTGTAGTTGCTTCTGTAGTTGTCGTAGCCTCTGTGGTAGTGGTAGCAGGCTTTGTGGCAGAAGTAGTTGCACCAATCAGACCCGTACCGGAAACAGTAAATACAACAGTTACGCTCTGGGTTACGGTTGTATCAGAAGCCAAGTCACTGATCTTTGCAGCCCAGTCGTCCCGGAGATACAGTCTTGTAACGCCGGCAGAACCATCTTCGTAATAGTGTGTATTGATAGACTTGCTGCCTACTACATAATCTGTAAGCTGTACGCCGTCAATCCAAACCTCGTCCAGTGTGACAGTCAGATCTTTAAATGTATCGGTAGTAAAGTTCTCTGCATCGCCGGCAGGTTCAATGTTGACTGCCAGGAACTGAACGGTATCTGTACCGCCGCCGGTTACATCCCATGTAACAGAATATGTGCCGTCTCCGGTAATCGGAGTAATCTCTGCACCATCATCTTCGCCCATGTTCCAGTTTTTGTCGCCACCCAGTTGACCAATCAGATATGCGTTACCAATCAGTTCACCGGAAGCTGCTGCTGTGGTAGTGGTGGTAGTTGTGGTGGTTGCCTTTGAAGCTGTGGTAGTTGTAGTGACTGCACCGGCTTCTGTTGTAGTAGTTTCAGAACTGCCTGCATCGTCTACATAGAAATAATCGTCAAAAATCAGGGTAACCTTGCCATAAGACCAGTCTACCGTACCGCCCTTCGGATCAGTCCAGGTATACCAGCTTCCGATCTTCAGGTAGTCCATATCCATTGTGCCTTCATATTGCAGGTTTCCGTCATCATCAAGAATCTGGGTAACTTCCGGAATGGTAACTGTGGTAACATCTTCGCCGCTTACAAAGTTATACAACTGATATGCCCACTGGTATTCTCCATTGGTATCCAGAATATTATACTGTACCGCACCGCCTGTACCATAAGAAGAGGTGCTACCGGAAATGTCATAGTTAATAACAACAGAAGTCAGATTTACCCCAAGATCCTTGTACGGTTTCAGGTCGATCAGCAGATCATCTCCATCGGCAATGTCCGCCGGGTCAAAGGTCAGACGGTCTACCTTTTCCTTGTCGGTGCTGGAAGAACCACCGGCTGCAACGTCTACGAAAATCTGGCGAACACTCTCGTCATACCAGCTCAGATTCTTTCTGCTGAACAGAGAAATTGTACCGGAATCGGAGTCATCCCAAGCAATTGCGCAAATTCCCTCCATGTTGTAAGCGGTAGATGCTACTGCCTTATAGAACTTCTCCAGAGAGTCCTGATCCTTGTTGTAATTGGTTGTGTTTACGCCATACTTATCGGCATTGCAAACACCATATTCACCGATGACAACGCCTACGCCGCTGTCAACGAACTTTGTTTTCAGCTTGTTGAAATCGTTTTCCAATGTGGTATACTCTGCCGCAGTCCCCCATGTGGAACTATAGCCCCAAGTAGAAGTAGTATCTGCTACGCAGAATGTAGAGGGCTCATAGTAGTGGACAGAAACTGCCAGCATATTTGCGCTGTCTGTAGGCATAGAGAAATCGCTTGCCAGTGCCTTTGCGGTGTTATTGGATACCGCAGTGCAGATCAGAAGACGATCGCTGTTGTTTCCACCGGTTGCACGAACAGTGTCTACAAATGCCTGGTTATACTGCATTGCCTCGCTGTTGGAGGAGAAGCTTACTTCGTTCATGCCCTCAAAAACAAGATGCTCGTCATAATCCTTGAAATAGGTTGCAATCTGTTTCCACAGAGTCTTGAATGTGGAAATCTTAGAAGTATCCTTTTCCCAATCCTCATCGTGGTGGGTGTTGATGATAGCATACATTCCATTGTCAATACAATAGTCTACAACTTCCTTGACTCTTGCCAGATATTCCTCTCCCACAGTGCCCTTGAAATTGCTCATATTTGCCGTTCCGGACTCTCCGGTCATATCCCACCAGGTAACCGGAATACGAACGGTATTGATCCCGGCTTTCTTGATCTCCTTGATCATTGCCTCTGTGGTCTCCGCATTACCCCAAGCAGTTTCAATCTGAGACGGAGTCGGATTGCTGTTCCATGTGTTTACACCATCCAAGGAATTTCCAAGGTTCCAACCAAGTCCCATATCCTCTACCAATTCTACTGCGGTCTTGCTTGTTGCCGCAGAAGCAGTAGAGAGTCCGGCACTCAGTGCAGTTGTCATTGTTGCAGCCATCGCTGCCGCAGTGAACATACTGAATAATTTCTTTAGTATCTTCATAAATATCGTACTCCTTAACTTAGAACAAGTTCTTATAATACTCCGACGTGCACACAGGACTCCCCTTTGCGCACACCTCAACGCCTTTATTGTATCATTTTTTATGCACGCTGTCAATAGTTTTCCCTATGATACGTTCATGATTTTTGGGGAAAACGGCAAATTGCACAAAAAGCGTGACAACAATTTGTACAAAATGTTTTGCGCAGAATTTGGCGTTGCGGAAAATAATGGATTGCAGGGAAAATTGTCCCAGAAAATACGAAAACAGCCGACCGTAGCCGACTGCTTTCTTATGGGAATCTCCTTATGAATGGTGAAGATGTCTTAAGTTATGTTTTCCAAGCCGCCCTTCAGATAGAATCCATGCTGTATCACATAAGAACAGCCACAGAGAAAATGGAAATCCTCCCGAATGGGGCTATATAAAATCGAATTCGCAAACTGTTCCCCGGCAAAATAGGTGGCGTGTTCCCGAATCAGATTCATGTTGTCTTTCGTAAAACCGAAATTATACAAGCAGATATACTCTGCAAAATACGTAAGCTGTAAGGTGTAAAGCAAATTGCAGAACATCCGCAGCAAATCTTTCACAATAGGGGCGAGGGCACTGTCCCCACGGGAAGCCGTCAGAATCATAGAAAATGTCACCTGATCCAGTTCCCCGTTTGCCTCTGCAAATAACGTAGGAGTTTTTCCGGCTTTAAACAGTTTTCCCACTCGCTGCTGCATTCTGTCTTGAGAGAGTTCTCCACGAACGCTCCCATCCGGGTATCCCGGATATGCCTTTCCATTGGGATTGACACAAATCCGCTCTACAAAAGTCACCGCACGGAGGGCATCCGGAAATGGTTCTGAATCACACAAAGGAATGGCACGATAATGGGGGTTATCCCAGTAGAGGAACACCTGATTTTCTGTCTTGGCGTGGTTCTCCCGGAAATGTACCCCGGCAGTTGCAAATTGCAACAATGCGCTGTTGGTGTAGACCTCTAATCCGGTGCGTGCAATCAGTTGTCGCCGCAACACAGGGAAATGGGGCATATGTTCCTCATCAAGTTCTCCCTCCATCTGGTCGTACATCGACGGCATAACCCCGATTCCAACGCCCAGAATATCTGCTCTTTCCAAGCAACTGACATCAAGCATCTCGCCGATTGCCTCTGCAATATGTTCCACTGCCTCTTGTGCTGTGCTCTCCTTGGAAAAAGGAATTGCGGTCTTGTCCAGCACGGCATGGTTCAGCGTCGTCAGCCCGATGGAGAGTTCCTTTTCATCAATATATATCCCAAATACAAATTTGTAAGAGGGATTGATATCCAGAAGGATTTTCCGCCGTCCTTTGCGCAGTTCTCCCTCCAACGACACCGGTTCTTCTCCCACGACTTTCAGCACCTTCTGATCAATCATTTCATTGGTGATGATTGTAACAGCGGCACGGGTCAGTTCCACCCGACAAGCAATATCCACACGAGAGATAGGACCATATTCCCGGATTACACGAAGAATTTGCATTCGATTCCGTCTTTTTAAGTCAAGTTTACTAATTCCACGATCACTCATCTTTTTCTTCCTCTAGAAACTGCAAGCTTTTTTGCAACACTACGTGAAAGAACGTCATTATTAAATTAGACAAAAATAGACAATAAATCAAGGCAGGCGATACCATAAGAAGACAGACCGTGCCTTAATTTCAGTGTTGCCATAACGTTGCCATAACTATACGTATAAGAACTTGTTCTCAGGGAATGCGCCCGGTATAAAAGCGACACCGCACGCAAACGATTTGTTTGTGGTTTCTCTAAAATTTACCACGAAAGATTCACTACGCCTCTTTACATTATTTATTTTAGCACATAATCTGACAAGATGCAACCGATTTGGAGATAAAAATTAAAAATTTACAAATGCTACACAAAGAAAGAGGGGAAAGCAAGGGAAAAACCAACATAAACCGCCCAAGTATTATACATAAATTGGAAATTCCGGAAATCATAGTCGATTTTAAGGCGACACCGCACAAAGATTGTGCGTCAGATGCGCTGTCAGATTTTTTGTCAGATTGTGCAAAAATCGTGCAGGCAGGCTGTCGCCTGTCA
>CAYXKI010000040.1:0-11634 GCA_964465095.1 uncultured Ruminococcus sp. | reverse complement strand
AAAAACGCCTTTGTCTGCATCGCCAAATTCTGATAAAATGATATATAGGAAACATCACAGAGCATTTGTGTGGTATTACCGATTCAGTGACAAAGGTTTTTCTTTGTTGCAATAATAATTCATGCGTAGAATGGTTCAGCGTGAGGTTGTGAAAAGCAGCCCCACGCTTTTCTTTTTGCGCAAAAAAGGAGCGTATGATTTTATGCCAAGAAATCAATTTCAGAGAATGGTGTTTGCCTTTCTCACAGTACTGGTAACAGTACATGCTTATGTGTTTTACAGCTTATATGTTGTAAACGGAACTGCACTGATTGCTGCAAATCCAGGTTCGACCGGTGTATTGGATGCCATTCGGATGCAAGGCGGTGTATACATGTTCGGGCGATTTTTTCCAATCTGGGCGGTAATCCTGATCGAATTCTGTTTTGCTTACCTTTTAGAGGTTGTAATGGGAAGCCCTTCTTCCTTTAAGTTGGCTTGCAAAGTATTTCGTCCGGATCAGACACATCCGGTGCTTTTTGAGACAGCAATTATTTGTGCAACTGTTGGTCTGATGTGTCCATCTATGAGTCTCATCGCTGCATTCCTGTATTATCCATATTATGAGGGCTTTAACCTGATTCATCTTTTGGCAAACTGGGTAAAGCTTGTTTGCTTTAATTTCCCGTTTGCTTTCTTTAGTCAGCTTTTCTTTATTCAGCCGCTGATTCGTACCGTATTCAAAGTTTTGTTCCGCAAGGATATTAAGGCAAGAGCAGTTGAACAATAAAGGAAACAACTCATAAAGATAAAGCCTCTGTTGGCAAACCAAAAATAGCTTTTCCGTTTTTCGGAAAAGCTATTTTTATTAAGGCAACACCGCACAAAGATTGCCTGACGGCTTTGTGCGGTATTGCCTTAACTATTATCTTTTTTCAATAATTACTGCAAATTGGTATAGCCCATCAGATAAGCATCTACTTCTTTCGCAGCATCACGACCTTCACGAATTGCCCAGACAACCAAAGATTGTCCACGATGCATATCACCAGCAGTAAAGACCTTCTCTACGCTTGTCTTATGCTTTCCGGTTTCCGTTGCAACGTTTGTTCTGGGGGTAAGTTCTACACCAAATGCATCGGTAACATACTGCTGTGCGCCCAAAAATCCTGCTGCAATCAAAACAAGATCGGCATCCAGAATCTGCTCACTTCCCGGAATTTCTTCCATACGCATTCTTCCCGTTTTGGGATCGGAAACGGATTGAAGCTTTATGGTCTCTACACCGCAGAGTTGATTCTTATCGTCTTTCAGGAACCGTTTTACCGTTGTCTGATAAATTCTCGGATCGTGTCCAAAGACAGCGATTGCTTCTTCTTGACCATAGTCTGTCTTGCAGACTCTTGGCCACTCCGGCCATGGATTGTTCTCTGCTCTGGTATCCGGCAATTTTGGCATCATCTCTAATTGAATGACAGACTTACAACCATGACGGATTGCAGTTCCGACACAGTCATTTCCGGTATCGCCACCACCAATTACGATGACATTTTTATATTTTGCGCTAATATAATAACCATCAGAGAGATTGGAGTTAATCAGGCTCTTTGTTGTTGCCTTTAAGAAGTCAACAGCATAGTAAATTCCCTCTGCATCTCTTCCCTCCGCAGTGATATTTCTCGGATTCGAAGAACCACATGCCAGAATAACAGCATCATATTCCGCTTTCAACTGTTCCGCTGTAATATCCTTTCCAACATCTACTCCGGTACGGAATACAACACCCTCAGCTTCCATAAGATCTACACGACGCTGAATTACGGTCTTTTCCAATTT
This sequence comes from uncultured Ruminococcus sp., assembly GCA_964465095.1. Classification (GTDB taxonomy): domain Bacteria; phylum Bacillota; class Clostridia; order Oscillospirales; family Ruminococcaceae; genus Ruminococcus_C. Next base: position 9,819 of record CAYXKI010000040.1, on the reverse strand, counting down.
CATATTCGGAATGCCGTACATCAGAAGACCACCAACTCTGTCCTCTCGTTCGAAAACAGTTACGCTGTGTCCACGTTTGTTTAATTGCAAAGCTGCTGCCAGACCAGAAGGACCGGAACCAATTATTGCAACTTTCTTTCCAGTTCGTACTTTTGGCGGATTCGGCTGCATCTTTCCGCTTGCAAAGGCTTTTTCAATGATAGCATACTCATTTTCCTTTACAGTAACCGGATCGTCATACAGCCCACAGGTGCAAGCTTTTTCGCAAAGTGCCGGACATACACGTGAAGTAAATTCCGGGAAGCAATTTGTCAAAAGCAGACGATCTGCTGCCTCGTCCCAAAACCCCTTATAAACCAGGTCGTTCCATTCCGGGCACAGATTATTCAGTGGGCATCCGGAAACCATTCCAAAAATCGGTTTCCCGGACTGGCAAAAAGGCACGCCACATTCCATACATCTTGCACCTTGCTTCTGCCGTTCTTCGTCAGACAACGGTGTGTGAAACTCACGATAGGTTTTGATCCGTTCCAGTGGATCTTGCCCAGCATTTTCTACTCGTTCATAATCGAGAAATCCAGTTGATTTTCCCATGACTGTGCCTCCTGTTACTTTTTCATATTGGCATAGAATGCCTCTATTTGTGCTTCATCCCGGCTCATGCCTTCCTGCTCGAACGCTGCGATGCTATCCAGCATTTTTGCATAGTCATGGGGAACGATTTTCTTGAATTTTGGCAGATATGCTGCAAAGTTCGCCAGAATTTCTTTTCCGAGTTCTGAATCTGTCCAAGCAACATGCTCTTCAATCAGGCTCTTTAGCTGTGCTACATCTTCTTCTTTTGTCACACCGCTGAAGCCAACCAAAGCTTTATTCAGTTTCGTATACAGATCATTTTCCCGATCCAGAACGTATGCGATACCGCCACTCATACCGGCTGCAAAGTTTTTCCCGACTTCGCCAAGAATAACAGCACAGCCGCCGGTCATATACTCACAACCATGTTCACCGACACCTTCGACTACTACAGATGCACCGGAGTTGCGGACACAGAATCGTTCTCCTGCTACACCATTGATAAAAGCTTTTCCGCTTGTTGCACCAAACAATGCTACGTTACCGATTACGATGTTCTCATCTTCCTTAAATTTCGAACCCTTTGGTGGGAATACTGCCAGTTTACCGCCGGACAAGCCTTTTCCGAAATAGTCGTTGCTATCCCCTTCCAGTGCTAAGGTCAATCCCTTTGGAATAAACGCACCAAAACTCTGACCACCTGCACCGGTACAATGCACAACAAAAGTATCATCTTCCAAGGTATTATAATACTTTCTTGTAATCTCTGCACCGAACAATGTGCCAAGTGCACGATTCAAGTTGCTGACATTGATGTGAATTTCTTTCTTCTGCTTCTTTGCAAGAGCCTCTTTCATTTCCGGAATGATCACGGTTTCATCCTTGGTTTCTCCCAGTTTGAAATCGTACACATCCTCCGGAACAAAGTGCATCTTGACATCGCTCTCCGGCTTTGCGTAAGGATTTCTCAAGATATTAGACATATCAATCTTTGCTTCACGGCTGCCAGCAGGATACTGTTTCTGTACCAATAAATCGGAACGTCCGATCAGTTCATCTACAGTGCGAATTCCAAGCTTCGCCATATATTCCCGCATTTCTTGTGCAATAAAGCGCATGAAATTGATGACGTACTCCGGCTTTCCTTTAAAGCGTTTCCGCAATTCCGGATTCTGTGTTGCAACGCCAGCAGGACAAGTGTCCAGATTACATACACGCATCATGACACAGCCCATCGTAACAAGCGGAGCAGTTGCAAAGCCATATTCTTCTGCACCAAGCAAAGCAGCAATTACAACATCACGACCGGTCATCATTTTACCGTCTGCTTCAATTACAACTTTGGATCGCAGATTATTCTGAATCAGTGTCTGGTGGGTTTCTGCAAGACCCAATTCCCAAGGCAATCCGGCATTATGAATTGAACTGCCCGGTGCTGCACCGGTACCACCATCATAACCGGATATCAGAATAACACCTGCACCGGCTTTTGCAACACCGGCTGCAATTGTACCAACGCCTGCTTCTGATACAAGCTTTACAGAAATCCGTGCCTTTTTATTTGCATTCTTCAAATCATAAATCAACTGGGCAAGGTCTTCAATGGAGTAGATATCGTGATGCGGTGGTGGTGAAATCAACGCTACACCAGGGGTAGAATGTCTTGTCTTTGCAATCCAAGGATAAACCTTCTTTGCCGGCAAATGACCGCCTTCTCCCGGTTTTGCGCCCTGTGCCATCTTAATCTGAATTTCCTTTGCAGAGGTCAAATACTTGGAAGTAACGCCAAATCGACCGGAAGCTACCTGCTTAATTGCAGAACAACGATCTACGGCACTACCGGAAGTAACGATACGTTCCAGATCTTCACCGCCCTCGCCGCTGTTGGACTTACCGCCAATTCGATTCATGGCAATTGCCATGCACTCGTGGGCTTCCTGAGAAATCGAGCCATAAGACATTGCTCCTGTCTTAAAACGTCGCATAATGGACTCTACGCTCTCGACCTCTTCCATTGGAATCCCACCGTCTTCTGCAAAAGAGAAATCCAAGGTGCTTCTGAGGGTAACGTGTTTATCTTCAGCATTGACACAAGCGGTATACTGCTTAAACAGATTGTAATCATCTCGCCAAGTTGCCTGTTGCAAGAGATGAATTGTCTCCGGATTATACAGGTGTTCCTCCTGGTTGCTCCGTTCCTTATGCCAACCTACACTCTGCAATCCTTCATCCATACCAAGACCATGGGGATCAAAGGCACTTTCGTGCATTTCCATGGTGCGCCGTGCAATATCGTCCAGATCAATACCGCCAACACGGCTGACTGTATCCGGGAAGAATTCTTCAATAACACTTTCACTAATACCAAGTGCCTCAAAAATCTTGGAGCCCTGATAAGACTGAATGGTAGAGATACCCATCTTGGATGCGATCTTAACGATTCCGGAAACAAGTGCATCAATATATGCCTGACTTGCCTGAGAATAATCCTTGTCAACCAGTCCACGATTGATCATATCATAAAGAGAATCCAATGCCAGATATGGGTTTACTGCACTTGCACCAAAACCCAGAAGTGTTGCGAAATGATGGACTTCGCAAGGTTCTGCTGTTTCAATGATAAGAGAAATTGCAGTGTTTTTTCTTGTTTTTACAAGATAGGTTTCCAATGCTGCAACGGCAAGAAGAGATGGAATTGCCAAGTGATCCTTATCTACCCCACGATCCGTCAGAATCAAAATCGTTGCACCATCAGCATGTGCTTTTTCTGCCTGCTTGTACAGATTTTCAATTGCATCATGCAGCGGAACATCTTTTGTATACAGCATAGAAATATCTGCTGTCTTTAAGCCCTCAACGTCCATATCCCGGATTTTCATCAGATCCAGGTTGGTGAGAATCGGGTTCTTTACTTTCAGGACACGGCAGTTCCGTTCGTTTTCTTCCAGAATGTTACCGGAAACACCAAGATAAACCGTTGTATCGGTAATAACAGATTCCCGGATCGAGTCAATCGGCGGATTGGTAACCTGTGCGAAAAGCTGCTTGAAATAATCAAACAAAGGCGGATTTTTCCGTGACATTGCCGGAACAGGCGTATCTGTACCCATTGCCGAAGTCGGTTCTCCCCCGTTCAGTGCCATAGGAACCATTACATGATACAAAGAATCATAATCATAGCCAAAAGCACGCTGTAAGCAAAGCAGTTCTTTTCCACCATGACGGAAAGGACGCTTATTGGGGACTTTCAATTCGCAAAGACGGAACAAATTGTGATCCAGCCACTCTCCGTAAGGCTGACGCTTTGCATAATCATTCTTGATGGTGTCATCATCAATCAGCTTGCCTTGTACGGTGTCAACCAGCAGCATTTTTCCGGGGTGAAGGCGTTCTTTTTTAATGATTTTTTCTACCGGGATATCATCCAGTGCGCCAACCTCAGAGGACAAAATCAGATAGCCATCATCTGTTACATAATATCTGGATGGACGCAGTCCGTTTCTGTCCAGAACAGCACCCATCACATCGCCATCTGTAAAGATAATTGATGCAGGACCGTCCCAAGGTTCCATCATTGTTGCGTAGTATTGATAAAATGCACGCTTTTCCCGGCTCATGGTCGGAATATGCTGCCACGGCTCTGGAATACATGCCATAACTGCCAAAGGCAATTCCATACCAGACATTGTCATGAATTCCAGGGTATTGTCCAATCGTGCAGAGTCTGAACCACGAACATCCAACATAGGCAGAATGTCTTGCATCCGGTTGTCCAGTGCTTTGCAGTGAAGAATGTTTTCACGGCTGAGCATTTTGTCCACATTACCGGTAATTGTATTGATTTCACCATTGTGCACCATCATACGGTTTGGATGAGAACGCTGCCAACTCGGATTGGTATTTGTACTGAATCGAGAGTGTACAATACCAATTGCAGAATGATAATCCGGGCTGTTCAGATCATCATAAAACAGACGAAGCTGTCCTACCAAAAACATACCCTTATAAACGATGGTACGGCTGGAACAAGAAACCACATACGTTTCCTTATCTCGCTTTTCGAATACCATTCGTGCAATATAAAGCTTGCGATCAAAATCCAATCCTTTTGCACAGGATTTCGGCTTTTTGATAAATGCCTGCATAATATGCGGCATGCTGTCCAAAGCTTTTGTTCCAAGAACATCCGGATTTACAGGCACTTCACGCCAACCGAGAAATTCCAGTTTTTCCTCTTTCAGCACCTGTTCGAAAGTTTCCATGGATTTCTGATATTTCTCCGGAGTCTGGGGAAAGAAAAACATCGCAATACCGTATTCTCGCTTTTCACCAATGGAAATTCCGGCTTCTTTTGCTACTTTGGAGAAATAGGTGTGAGAAATCTGAAGCAGAATTCCGACACCGTCACCGGTTTTCCCCTCTGCATCCTTTCCGGCTCTATGCTCCAATGTTTCTACAATGCGAAGTGCACTGTCAACAACTTTGCGATCTGTTTCACCGCTCATGTTTACAACTGCACCAATACCACAGTTTTCATGTTCAAATCGTGGATCATACAGCCCATTTTTTTCAAAGGGTTCCTGCTTTCTGTAATTGTCCATGGTTATTTTCTCCCTTGTTAAGATTTGGAAACAAAAGAAAACGCTTACCAGATAGAACACGACCTAGCGTATTCTAATCCGGTAAGCGCCATTGCTTCTCCGATAAATACAGACTCAAATCGCCTGTACCTTTATTATCACCTATTATACTCCTGTTATTCCTATTTGTCAATAGTGAAAGCCACTTTTTTTCGAAAAAAAGAAAATAGAGATGATTTTTTTCTAAGATTACAAAGTGAATCCGAAAAAATCCGAAAAAAACGCAAAACTGACTTTATAATGCAAACAGATGTATTCCAGTGGCGGATACTATTTTCCCCAAGAATCCCGATTCATAGAAATCTGATCTGCCCCTAATTCCACTAGATTCTCATGAATGCTTCGCTTGTCCGCCTTGCTGATCAAGGCTTCTCTGGATTTTTTAAACTTTGCCACATCGACATGGCGACTAGGTCCTCCGACGCAGCCACCATCACATGCCATCCCTTCAATAAAGTCACCGGTAAAGCGACCCATTTTCAGCATCAGAAGTGCACGTTTACATGCATCTGTTCCACTACAACGTTCTACTGTTACTTCATCCGTAACGCCTTGTTCTTTCATACCTTCCAGTACTGCCGCAGTAACACCGCCGCTGTTTCCAAACCACTTTCCGAACGTGCTTGCTTCCTGGCGTTCTTCTGGGGTTTCTTTAATGGTTACCCCCTTAGCACGAATCACTGCACGAATTTCGCCAAATGTCATGGCATAATCCGCACTCCCCGGCACATTTTGATTCATAACTTCGCTCTTTTTTGCAATACATGGACCAATAAAGACAGTAATTGCCTCCGGGTCTTTGGATTTAATCCAGCGAGATACGCCACACATAGGAGAACCGGTCGTGGAAATGTGATCTGCCAGATCCGGATAATGCTGTCGAATCAGATTTACAAAGCTTGGGCAACAAGAAGTTGTCAATTTCTTTCCCTCTTTATAAGCTTCTGCCCACTCCGCAGCTTCTGCATAAGCAGTCATATCTCCGCCAAGTCCCACTTCTACCATATCTGTGAAGCCAACTTCCTTTAGGGCATTTCTCCAGCTTTCAAACGTGATTCCCTCGCCAAATTGTCCCTCTGCGGATGGGGCGATCATTGCATAGATATGTTTCTTTTCTACAATTGCCTTACAGACATCGACAACACAAGAACGGGAACTGATTGCACCGAAAGGACAGCTATGAATGCACTGTCCGCATTGGATGCATTTTTTCTCATCAATAGAACAAATTCCATTTTCGTCCATAGAAATTGCACCAACCGGGCAACTTCTCCGACAGGGACGAATCAAGTCTGCAATTGCGTTATAAGGACAGGCAGCAGCACACTTTCCGCACTCTCTACATTTTTGCGGATCAATGTGGGCACGTGTTCTGCCGATATCAATTGCACCGAAATTACAAGACTGTTGACACGCCTTGCCCATACATTTCTGGCAGTTGTCCGTTACGACATAACGAGAAATCGGGCAATCCTCACAGGCAGCTTGTACCACTTGTACCACAAGGTCATTTCTTGCACCCTGGGGTGTTTTTCCCTCTGCCAGAAAAATCCGCTGCCGTACAATTTCACGTTCCTTATAAACGCAACAGCGATACTTCGCTTTTGGTCCCGGCATCATCCGATAAGGCAATTCTTCTTTTTCTTCATCATATGTTCCTGCAAAAACAAGCTTTGCTACCTCACAAAGAATATCATGTTTAATCCGGATGATTGTTCCGTCATTTGTTACCATATATGTCCTCCTATTCGGTGTGGATCAGGCGATATCGCCAGAGTTTTCTTCATATATGTAGTATAACATACTTTTCTACAATTGTAAAGAGATTACGGAAAAATCCCGATAAGGCTGCTTAAAATTGCCTTATCGGGATTGTGATGCACAATCTTTATGCGGTGTTGCCTATCCTCTCAATTCACTGATTTACAGCACCGGTTTATTATCGGGAAAGAATTCTTGCAACACTTTACTTGCAAGATAGAGAGAACCACAGATTACAACCATACCACCGTCTTTTTTCGCTTGTTCGGTGGCAATTGTATATGCATTGTGCAACGTATTTGTCGTCACAGATGCACAACGGTGAAAGCAATCTGCCAAAACTGCCGCATCGACTGCTTGCTCTGAAAAATCATCTACACAGACAACGGTATCCAATGCCTGACACAGAATTCCGCAGGCTGTACTGTAATCTTTATGATGCATCATACCACAAATGCCGTGAACGGGGGCAATATCGGTACGCCGAAGTAAATCTGTCAGTGCCATAACACCAGCCTGATTGTGGCTGCCATCCAGGATAACCAATGGGGAACGCTGCAAAATCTGTGTCCTTGCAGGAACATGCACCTGCGCAAAGGCTTGCTGGGTCATTTCTGCTGAAATAAGATAACCATGCATTCCAAGAATCCGGATAATCTCAATGGCAGTCAGTGCATTGTACACTTGATGTCGACCGGGCATATGAAGCGTATAGGTGAAACAGTGATATTGAAAAACGGTTTCCTCCATTGTTTCGGACAGAATATGACAGTCTTGAAAGGAGGGTACAACAAATGCAGCATTTTTTCGGCTTGCAGTTTCTTTGACAAGTTGAACAACCTCCATTGTATTATCCGGTGCTAATACAACAGGGCAACCGGGCTTTATAATTCCGGCTTTTTGTGTGGCGATCTGTGTCAAAGAGTTCCCCAGAATCGCCATATGGTCAAAGGAGACGGAGGTGATTGCACAGGCTAAGGGATGTTTTACAACATTGGTTGCATCTAGCAATCCCCCGATTCCGGTTTCCAGAATGACAAGTTCGCAAGACTCCTGCAAAAACCACAAAAGGGCTATCGCAAAAGTAATTTCAAACTGCGAGCAATCTTTGGACACCGGACAATTTTTCACCTGTTCGCAAAGGGTGCAAAGGGTATCCATGGGGATTTCCTCTCCATTGATCTGGATACGATCTGCGTAGTGTCGGATAAACGGAGAAGTCAGCGTTCCCACTCGAAAACCGGCTGCGGTAGCTGCGGCAGCACAAAACGCAAGGACAGAACCCTTTCCATTTGTCCCGGCAATGTGAACAACATGAAGTTCATCTTGCGGATTTCCAAGCGCCTCTAGGAGCGTGTGAATCCGTGAAAGGTCATGAACCGGTTTCCCACCCTTTTGAAAGCTTTGGATATACGCCATGGTTTCTGAAGCTGTCATCTGTACTCCCCCATTTCAAATCCCTATTATGATTTTTTGTGTGATGCTAAACGGACTCTCAGTGCAATGCCTCCATAGATTGAAGAATTTTATCCATTTTTTCCTGTGCTTTTGCAAGTTTTGCTTTTTCTGCCTGTACAAGCTGTTCCGGTGCTTTTGCTAAGAAGCCCGGATTGTTCAGCTTCTTGCCAAGGAAGTCCAGATCCTTTTGTACCTTTTCTTGTTCCTTTTTCAAACGAGCAAGTTCTTTCTCTTTGTCCACAAGTTCATCCATAGGAATAAAAATACGGACTGCATCGGTAACTGCTGTCATAGCATCCGGCATGTCAAAGTGTTCCCCAACTTCAACAGAAGAAGCAGACGCAAGCTTTTCGAAAAATACAGCGGTGCGCTGATAAAGTTCCGGTTCTGTTGTTTCAATGCAAACACGTGCCTTTTTCGACGGCGGTACTTGCAGTTCTGTGCGACTATTACGGATTGCACGAATTGCAGCAATTACTTTTTCAAACTGTGCTGCATCCCCAGAAAAATCATAACGGGCATCGTATACAGGATAGGACTCAACAATAATCATAGATTCCTGATCAGTAAGCACCTGCCAGATTTCCTCGGTAATATAGGGCATAAACGGATGAAGTAGCTTCAACATACCACGCATGATCCAGACAAGAACAGCCTGTGCTTTTTCCATTGTTGCGCTACCTGCCTGAATTCTCGGCTTTGTCAGTTCAATATACCAGTCACAATAAACATCCCAGATGAAATCATAGATCTTTGCACAAGCTACACCAATCTCGAATTTATCCAGATTCTCTCCAACTTCTTTTGCTACATCATTAAACTTTGATACAATCCAACGATCTTCCAGTTCAAGATCCTCCGGCAAGCCGGTATATTGGAATGTTTCCGGCAAATTCATCATAATAAACCGGGAAGCGTTCCAGAGTTTATTGGCAAAATTTCTTGCAGCCTTTACTTTGTCATCGCTATAACGCATGTCATTTCCGGGAGCGTTTCCGGTTGCCAACATAAAGCGCAATGCGTCTGCGCCATATTCGTCAATAACCTGCAAGGGATCAATTCCGTTGCCAAGAGATTTTGACATCTTTCTCCCCTGTTCGTCCCGTACCAAGCCGTGAATCAAAACCGTATCAAAAGGCACTTCGTCCATGTTCTTCAAACCGGAGAACATCATACGTACAACCCAGAAGAAAATAATATCATAACCGGTAACCAGTGTATTGGTTGGATAGAAATATTTCAGTTCTTCTGTTTTGTCCGGCCAACCCAGTGTAGAAAATGGCCACAGGGCAGAACTGAACCAAGTATCCAAAGTATCCGGATCCTGTCGCATAGGCTTTCCGCATTTCGGACAGATTGCACTTGCTTCTTTTGTAACAACCAT
>CAYXKI010000039.1:0-11674 GCA_964465095.1 uncultured Ruminococcus sp. | reverse complement strand
CATCAAAATTGTGCTCGAAAATCCATGCACAAATCCTATGAGAACAAGTTCTTAAGGTTTTATAAGTGGACTGTGGAAGATGCGTTTTAACACCACAGGATCGCTTTTTATAGTTCTGAAACAAAAGCACCCGGAAAAGATACCATACGACGAAGCTTTCTATGGCAACACCGCACAAGACCTGGCGGCAGATGCCATATGCTGTTACTCGAAATCTGTCGAGGATTTGGGTGTGTTTTCTTTTGGTTTCGGAAAAAGAAAGAGAGGAATTTTGATTGGCTACAGAAAATGAACAGGCACGTGCGCCAAAGAGTGGCGGACAGACGAGAAAGAGAAATTACGGTGCAAGACCCAACGCCCAGAGTGGCGAGCGCAAACCCGGTGGACGCAGAGGCAGACCCGGTGGAACAAGCGGAAACAGCAATCACAACCGCAACACCGGAGGACAGACAAGACCTCCCAGAAAAGAACAGAAGCGGACACCGGTGAGAATCATTCCCTTAGGGGGACTGAATGAAATCGGAAAGAACATGACCGTTTTTGAGTGCAGCAACGATATGTTTATTCTGGATTGCGGTCTGGCGTTCCCGGATATGGATATGCCCGGGGTAGATATTGTCATCCCCGATTTCACCTATGTAGAGGGCAACAAAGACCGGATTCGTGGGATTGTCATCACCCACGGACACGAGGATCACATCGGCGGTATTGCCTACCTCCTGAAAAAAATCAACGTCCCGGTTTACGGCACAAGAATGACCTTGGGGCTCCTTCGTGGGAAACTGGAAGAGCACGGGCTCTTAAAGCAGACCAAACTCATTGAAGTAGAACCCAGAAAGACCGTAAAAATGGGCTGTATGGCAGTGGAGTTTATCAAAGTCAACCACTCCATCCCCGGCGCAGTGGGCATGGCAATTCACACCCCTGCCGGGATTATTGTCCACACCGGGGACTTTAAAGTAGACTATTCTCCCATTGACGATGAGATTATTGACCTTGCAAGATTCGGAGAACTTGGAAGCCGTGGGGTATTGGCACTGATGGCAGACTCCACCAACGCAGAGCGTCCGGGCTTTACTTGTTCTGAGCGCACCGTCGGCGGCAGCTTTGAAAAGCTGTTCCAGCGTGCCGAGGGACACCGGATTATCATTGCGACGTTCTCCTCCAATGTGCACCGGGTACAGCAGATTATTGACCAGGCACAGCGGTACGACCGGAAAGTTGCTGTCTTTGGAAGAAGCATGATCCACGTCATCGAAACCGCCACAGAACTTGGCTATCTCACCGTTCCCAAGGGAATGATTATCGACATTGACGAGATGAGCCGTTTCCCGGATGAGAAGATTGTGCTGATCACCACCGGAAGCCAGGGCGAGCCCCTGTCGGCGCTGACACGAATGGCAATGAACAGCCACAAAAAGGTTACCATTACCCCCAACGATTTTATCATCATCTCCGCAAAGCCCATTCCCGGCAACGAGAAATATGTCAACCGTGTGGTCAACGAACTGATGAAGTCCGGGGCAGAGGTGATTTACGAGTCCATGTACGAGGTACACGTGTCCGGTCACGCTTGTCAGGAAGAGTTGAAACTGATTCAGGCACTGACAAAGCCGAAGTTCTTTATCCCGGTACACGGGGAGTACAAGCACCTCATCAAACACGCAGAACTTGCCAAGTCCATGGGAGTTCCCGAGGAAAATATCATCATCTCCAGCATTGGGGATGTTATCGAAACAGACGGACAGACCATTAAGGTGGTCTCTCAGGTTCCTGCCGGCAGAGTCATGGTAGACGGCTTAGGAGTCGGGGATGTTGGCTCTATTGTCCTCCGTGACAGAAAGCACCTTGCACAGGATGGCTTGATTATTGTGGTCATCGGCATTGAACGGGCAAGCAATACCCTGGTTTCCGGTCCGGATATTATCTCCAGAGGATTTGTCTATGTACGAGAGTCCGAGGAACTGATGGAAGAGGCGAGACAGGTTATGCTCCGTGTCCTTGACAATTGCAGTTCTCAGGATCTGAAAGAATGGGGCACTCTGAAAACAAGACTGCGGGACGAGATGTCCGAGTTTATCTATGAAAAGACAAAGCGTAGCCCCATGATTTTACCAATTATTATGGAAGTTTAAACCTTGTTTAAAATGTGTAAGGCATTCTGAAAGGGGGGGACAGCGTGAAACGAAAGTATGGGCTTTTGATTGCAACATGGATTTTGTGGTTTGTCAGCGTCTTAGCGCCACTTTTCTGTGCATTTTTCTGGAAGATTTCCCAGAGGGGACTTTGTATCTTGCTTCTCTTGATTCTTCTGGTCAGCCTTGCGGTTTTGTTGGAGTTCGGGTGGATTCGCCGGGCAGAGCGACAAACCCTTGTTGCCGTCCGTGGACAGCTTGAGGGGGCAGGAATGGCAGCTCTGGACAACCTGTCTGCCCCGGTGCTTCTTGCCTCCCGGACGGGGGAGATCTTCTGGTGCAACGAGATGTTTCAATATCGCTTTTCTCCAGGCAGAAATGCCATCGGGAAATCGGTACAGGAACTGATGCATTTAAACCTTGCGGCCCTGGATCAGAACCGGGATCTTCTCATGGAACACGGTGGACAAAGCTTCCGGGTCCATGCAATCCCCACCGGAGAGCAACAGGGCAGCATCGCCATTCAGTTTACAGATATTACAGAGCTGCTTCAGTTGCAACGGGAAAACGCCAACGCAAGACCCTGTGTGCTGCTTCTTGTGATCGACAGCTATGACGACTTGCTGCAATATGCACGGGAGAGCGAGAAAGCCCTTGTCTCTGCGGAAGTAGAGCGCGTTCTGGAGCACTTTATGCAGGGGAAAGACGGCATCGTCCGCAAGGTAGAAAACGATCTTTTCTATATCGTCATGGAGTCCAGACACTTGCAGAGCGTCATGGACAACCGCTTTCACATTCTGGATGAGGCAAGACAAATCCGCATCAACGACAGAATGCACGTGACCTTTTCCATTGGAGTCGGCGATGGAGCATCTTCTCTGGCAGAGAGCGAGAAATTCGCCCGGCAATCCCTGGACATGGCACTTGGCAGAGGGGGCGATCAGGCTGCGGTGAAAACCGAAAACGGCTTCTGCTTCTTTGGCGGTGCTTCGAAGGGCGTTGAGAAAAAGTCCAAGACAAAAATCCGCTCCATTGCCCTTGCCATGCAGGAACTCATTGAGAACTCCGACAAGGTCTTTCTCATGGGTCACCGCTTCGGGGACTTGGATTCCGTAGGGTCTGCTTGCGGTCTTGCCGGAGCAGTCCGTCTTATGCGAAAACCGGCATATGTGGTGGTAAACCGTCACAATTGTCTGGCAGGACAGCTCATGCAGCGAATGGAACAGTGCAGCGATGGTCCGAACTTCTTAGAGCCTATAGATGCCAGAGGGCAGATCACCGAGAACAGCCTTTTGATTATTGTGGACACCCACAACACGGATCTCTTGGAAAGCCCGGAACTCTACCACGCTGCCCGGTATGTCATCGTCATTGACCACCACCGGAAGAGCGTCAACTTTATCGAAAATGCCGTGATTTTTCACCATGAGCCTTATGCCTCTTCTGCGTCAGAGATGGTGACAGAGATCATCCAGTATTTTCGTCTGGATACCGAAATCTCCGCAGCTTATGCCGATGCACTTCTTGCCGGCATTATGCTGGATACGAAAAATTTTGTCATGCGTACCGGGGTTCGCACCTTTGAGGCAGCAGCCTATCTGCGAAAAATCGGGGCAGACACCATTCAGGTAAAGACCCTGTTCTCCAATACCATTTCCATGTACTCCACCCGGGCACAGATTGTGGCACATGCAGAACTCTTCCGCAACAACGCAATCTCTGCGGTAAAAATGCAGACCCCGGATACAAGGGTGCTTGCCTCACAGGCAGCCGATGAACTCTTAGGGATTCAAGGGGTGGATGCAGCCTTTGTGTTGTATCTGGAAGAAAACAGCGTGGGAATTTCCGCACGGTCTATGGGGAACATCAATGTACAGCTCATTATGGAACAGCTTGGCGGTGGCGGTCATCAGACCATGGCGGCGGCACAGCTTCCCGGTTGTACCATACAAGAGGCAAAGGAACAGCTTTTGCTTGTATTAGAAGCACAAGAACAATAGGCAACACCGCACAAGAACAACCATAGAAAGGATGGATTTCAATGAAAGTAATTTTCTTGGCAGATGTAAAAGGCTCCGGAAAAAAGGGCGAAGTGAAAAACGTTGCCGATGGCTATGCACGGAACATGCTTTTGCCCAAGGGGCTTGCCATTGAGGCAACTGCAAAGAATATGTCCGAACTTGCCGGAAAGCAGTCCTCTGCGGCACACAAAGTCGACGTAGAAAAGCAACAGGCACAGGACATTGCAGACAAGCTTCAGGGCAAGACCGTAACAGCAGTCGCAAAGGCAGGCAATGGCGGGAGACTCTTTGGTGCAGTCACTGCCGCACAGATTGCTGAGTGCGTAGAAAAGCAATATGGCTGTAAGGTGGACAAGAAGAAAATCAGCCTGAAGTCTGACATCAAAAATTTTGGCACCTATGAAGCAGAAATCCGCCTTTATGCAGGCATTGCTGCAAAGGTAACAGTTGAAGTAGTAGAGGGATAAGGACAAACTGATCTCTCTAAGGAAGAAGTCTTCCCTTTTTTGGGGGAGTCTTTTTCTATTTTATCCAAGGAGGTTTTTCTATGGCAGAATCCGGTTATCAACCAAACGAAAGTGCAGAACTGCCCTACAGCTTAGAGGCAGAACAGACCATTCTGGGTTCGGTTCTCATTGACCCCAAGGTGCTTCCCATTGTCCTGGAGACCATTCGCCCGGACAGCTTTTTTAACGAACAGCACAAGACCCTGTTTCAGATTATCTCCCAGATGTTTACCTCGGGGGAAAAAGCCGACGTTATCACCGTTCTCAACGCCGCCGTGGAACAGGGCGTGTTTGAAACTGCCGCAGAGGGGCGAAGCTATCTTGCAACTCTGGTCAATATCGTTCCCTCCACAGCAAACATTGAGAGTTATTGTGCCATTGTGGCAGAGAAATATTACATCCGTTGCCTTGCCTTTGCAGCACGGGGAATCTTACAGGACATCCAGTCCGGGGAAACCAATGCACAGACCCTGATGGATGCAGCAGAACAGCGGATCTTTGACATCCGCCAAGGAAAAGACGTACAGGGGCTTGTAAAAATCGGCGATGCCATCTGCGAAGCCTATGATCGGATCGGTAAAATCTCCGGTCCGGACAAAGAGAAATATCTCGGTGCAAAAACCGGGTATAAACATCTGGATGCAGTCACCTCCGGTCTGAACAAGTCCGACCTGATTCTGATTGCCGCACGTCCCGGTATGGGAAAGACCTCTTTTGCTGTGAATATGGCAACCAACGTGGCAAGAAGAGGGGACAAGGAAGTTGCGATTTTCTCTTTGGAAATGTCAAAGGAACAGCTTGCCACCCGTATGCTGTCTACGGAAGCACTGGTAGACTCCAACAAACTCCGGAACGGCTTTCTCACCAACGAGGACTGGGTACGCCTTGCCACAAGTGCCGGGGTAATCAGTGGCTTGCCCATGTATATTGACGACACCGCAAGCATTACCGTACAGCAGATTAAGGCAAAACTGCGACGGATGAAGAATCTGGGACTTGTGGTCATCGACTATTTACAGCTCATGGGGTCAACTCTGCGGACAGACAATCGTGTTCTTGTGATCTCGGAAATTACACGACAACTGAAAATCATGGCGAAAGAACTGGACATTCCGGTCATCGTCCTGTCACAGCTCTCCCGTGGACCGGAGAGCCGAACAGATAAGCGCCCCATGCTGTCTGACCTCCGTGAATCCGGTTCTATCGAGCAGGATGCCGACATTGTCATGTTCCTCTACCGGGATGCGTATTATAACAAGGAAAGCCAGACCCCCAATGTGTCTGAGTGTATCGTGGCAAAGAATCGTCACGGGGAAACGGGAACCATAAACCTTGTCTGGGATGGACAGTTTACCCGGTTCTCCGATGTGGAGATGCGCAGTGAACACTAAGCGCCTACCGGAGATGGTACTGGAACAGCTAAAGGCACAAGGTTGTATCTCTCCCGGTCAGGTGCTTTGCTGTGGGCTCTCCGGTGGTGCAGATAGCGTGTGTTTGCTTCGCTGCCTGGTGGAACTTGCCCCGACCCTCTCCTGTACCGTTACCGCAGTCCACGTCAATCATCAGCTTCGTGGGGAAGAAAGCCTCCGGGATCAGGCGTTCTGTGAGCACTTGTGCAAGTCCCTCTCTGTGCCCCTGACGGTCTGCACCGTAGACGTAAGGGCATATGCCACCGCCCACCACTGCTCTGAGGAACTTGCCGCAAGGGTGTGTCGCTATGAAGCTTTTGCAACCCTCCCGGCAGATTGGCTGATTACTGCCCATACTGCCTCCGACAATCTGGAAACTTTCGTACACCGTCTGGTACGAGGAAGCGGCTTGCATGGACTTTGTGCCATTCCAAAGCGAAACGGCAAGGTCTTACGCCCTCTCCTCTCTGTCACACGGGCGCAGGTGGAAGCCTATTTGGACACCCTTGGACAGCCCTATGTCACAGACAGCACCAATCTCACCGACCGGTACACCAGAAATCGCATTCGCCATAAGATCCTCCCTGAGATGCAAAGCCTGAACCCTTCTGTAGAACGCACCATCAGCCATACCATTACCGCCCTCCAACGGGACGAGGACTATCTCACCCAACAAGCGGAACAGGCGTATGCTCTGTGTCACACAGAAAACTTGGGGCTTACGGGGCTCTCTGCCCTGCACCCGGCAATGGGAATCCGCTGCGTGGCAAAGCTTCTGGAGGAATACCACCTCTCCTATGATGCCCCCTTACTGGAACGGTTGTGGAACCTGACCCGGACCGGGGGAAAGTGGAGTCTTACCCGTACCATGGAAGTAATTTGCACTCCGGGGACACTTTATCTCTGTCCCACTCCGCCCCTATTGCAACCGGAAATTCCCCTGCAATTGGGAGAAAATCAACTTTATGACGGATGGGTGCTTCGGGCAACACTGTTGGAAAACGAAAATTGTGTGAAAATCGAAAATGTTCAAAAAAAATTCGCAAATTGCCTAGTGGATTATGATAAAATAAAAGGTGACATGTTCTTGTGTGGGCGACAGCCGGGGCAGAAAATGCAGCTTCCCGGAAGAGAATTTTCCTCGCCACTGAAAAAGCTGGTGCAGGCAAAGGTACCGCCCCACCGTCGGAAAACGGTGCATCTTTTGAAAGATGACACAGGCGTTGTATATGCAGAATATGTAGGGGCTGCCGGGTCAGTTTCTGTAGACAAGACCACCCGACGGTTTCTGCGATTGGAAGTGGAGGAAAAAAGAAAATGAGCCCTTTGGAACGTCATATTACCGGGGTGCTGTATTCTGAGGCAGAGATCCGTAGGCGTGTGCAGGAACTTGGTGCACAGCTTGCTGTGGCGTATGCTGAGAAAAATCCCCTGTTTGTGTGCTTGCTGAAAGGGTCTTGTCTTTTCTTTGCGGATCTTGTCCGGGCAACGCCCATTCCGCTGGAACTCGATTTCATGCGTGCTTCCAGCTATGGAAACGGCACAGCGTCCTCCGGGACGGTGCAGTTTGAAATCCCCCTGTCTGGGTCTCTCGAAAACCGCCATGTGGTGCTGGTAGAGGACATTCTGGACAGTGGAACGACCTTGCATCATGTGCTGCCGGCACTCCGGGCACAAAAGCCTGCTTCTCTGGCAGTGTGTGCCTTGCTGGACAAACCCCACCGGCGACGGTTTCCGGTTCCCCTAGAATACTGTGGGTTTGAAATCCCCGATGTGTTTGTGGTGGGCTATGGACTGGATTATGCCGGCGCATACCGCAATCTTCCCTACTTGGGAATCTATCAGGAATAAAGGAGTGAATGTGATTTGACACCGAAAAAAGGCAGAGGCATTGGAACATATCTTTTGATTGTTTTGCTGCTTGTGGCAGCACTTGTTTTTTTGCTTCCCAATCTGACAAGCAATGCAAAAACACCGGAATATTCAGAAATTATCACGTATTTTGACAACTATGAAGTTACAGAGTATACGTTGGATCTTGGAACAGGGGAACTAAACCTTGTCTTAGAAAGTGGCGAAAAGATCGAGTATGATGTGCCCAATGTCAGCTTGTTCTTACAGGACACCGAGGACTATCGTGTCACCTATAACAAAACCCACGAGACCCCACTGAAACAGGACTATTACAAAGTCAAGGATACTTCCTGGCTTCTGACGGTCATCCCTACGGTGGTTATGGTGCTGCTTACGCTGTTCTTGCTGTTCTTTATGATGCGTCAGACAAGTGGTGGCGGAAAATATTCTTCCTTTGGCAAAGCGAATATTAAAAATCAGGCAAACACCAGAAAGGCAACTTTCGCCGATGTTGCCGGTGCAGATGAGGAAAAGCACGAACTGGAAGAGATTGTGGATTTCTTGAAGAATCCGAAGAAATATGCAGAAATCGGTGCACGGATTCCCAAGGGCGTTTTGCTGATGGGACCTCCCGGAACCGGGAAAACCTTGCTTGCAAGAGCCGTTGCCGGAGAAGCCGGCTGTCCCTTCTTCTCTATCTCCGGTTCGGACTTTGTAGAGATGTTCGTGGGCGTTGGTGCCTCCAGAGTTCGTGACTTGTTCGATCAGGCAAAGAAAAATTCCCCCTCTATTATCTTTATCGACGAGATTGATGCAGTGGGCAGACACAGAGGTACCGGAATCGGCGGTGGTCACGACGAACGGGAACAGACCCTGAACCAGTTGCTGGTAGAGATGGACGGCTTTACCGGAAAGGACAACGTTATTGTCATTGCAGCCACCAACCGAAAGGATATTCTCGACCCGGCACTGATGCGTCCCGGCAGATTTGACCGACAGATTGTGGTAGGCTATCCTGATGTCAAAGGCAGAGAACAGATCTTACAGGTACACACCAAGTCCAAGAGCGTAGGACCGGATGTAGACCTTGCAACCATTGCAAAGTCCACCGTTGGCTTTACCGGTGCAGATCTGGAGAATCTGGTTAACGAGGCTTGCCTTCTGGCAGCGAGAAAGGATAAGAAATCCATTACCATGGAGGAAATCCAGGAAGCGACCATCAAGGTCATCGCAGGACCGGAGAAAAAGTCTCACAAGGTCACCGAAAAGGAAAAGCGTCTTACGGCATATCACGAAGCCGGGCACGCTGTCTGCACGTATTATTGCGACCATCAGGACAAGGTACACCAGGTGTCCATTATCCCACGTGGCATGGCTGGGGGCTATACCATGTCCTTGCCGGAACAGGATAAGAGTTTCGTCTCCAAGAAAGAGATGGAAGAGAACATCGTTACCCTCTTGGGCGGTAGAGTGGCAGAAAAGCTTGTGCTGGATGATATCTCTACCGGTGCGTCTAACGATCTGGAACGTGCAACCTCTACGGCGAGAAGCATGGTAACACGCTATGGCTTCAGCGAGAAAATGGGACCGGTTGTCTATGGCAACGACCAGAACGAGGTGTTCCTGGGACGGGATCTTGGTTCTACCAGAGATTACTCCGACCGTGTTGCAGGAGAGATTGACGACGAGGTTCGCTCCATTATCGAGGACGGCTATGATAAGGCAGAAGCCATCTTGCAGGCACACATGGATCAGCTTCATTTGCTTGCAAAATATCTGGTACTCCACGAAAAGATTGAGCGTGAGGAATTTGAGGAACTGATGACAGGCAAAATGGATCCGGCAGAGTTTGAAGAAACCCCCGGAACAGCTACTCCGTCACAGACAGAATCAGAAGCTTAAATCAATAGATTGCAAGGGCTGTTATGTAACGTAACAGCCCTCTTTTTTTGCCCTTTGAAATGTTAAGATTTGTAAGGAAAATATATGTAATTCCGCCCAGAAAGTTTCCGACTCTCACAGGGGTTCTTTTACAGATTATGCAAACAAAATCAGGGAAATTCTGGTATACTTAAATTGGGGAAGGATTGGAAGTCGATTGGGAAAGAGGTGTGGAATATGAAACGATATCTGGAACAATGGCTTGCAGTCTTTGTCGTAGTATTGATTACGATTTTTGGCACGTTTTTGCAACATGTCTTTCCGACTTCTGCCGGAAGAGGCTATGGCAAGATGACGTACAAGGAACAAGCAGACGGAACAATTATGATCACCGATTGCGAGGAGGATGCCACGGAGATAAAAATCCCACAAGAAATTGGTGGAAAGCCGGTTACCGCCATTGACACCTTTGCTTTTGCGGAGTGCACGCAGCTTACAAAGCTGGAGATTCCGGACACGGTGACAAGCATTGGTGCACTGTGCTTTTACAATACCCCTTGGCTTGCCGAAAAGCAAAAAGAAAATCCCATTGTGGTAATCAACGGGATTCTGGTAGATGGAACAACTTGCACCGGGAATATTGTCATTCCCGACACGGTACACACCATTACAGAACATGCGTTCTGGTGGAATACAGCACTGACGGGGGTTGTGATTCCCGATAGCGTGGTTGAGATTCAAAGCGGTGCATTCTGGGAGTGCCGGGGACTTCGGACAGCCACATTGCCAAGCACTGCGGAGGTTCTGGAAAGCTGCGTCTTTTACGGATGCCGTTCTCTGACCACAGTGACCGTTCCAGAGGGCGTGAAAACCATAGGGGTCTTGGCGTTTGGTGGTTGCTATTCCATGCGTGCAGTGTATCTCCCCGATAGCGTGGTAGAGGTTTACGAGAATGCTTTTTATAATTGCGATAGCTTAGCAGATGTTTATTATGCCGGCACAGAGGAAATGTGGCAGGAGATTGTGATTACAGAGGGAATCGAGTGCGGACTTCTGACAGCAACCATGCACTATGAAACCCTTGGGATTGCCGATCATATTATGAATTCTATTGAAGAACCGGTGCTTGGAGACGTAAACGAAGACGGAACGATTAACTCCGAGGATGCATATCTGTGCCTTCTTGCCTATGCGAAAATTTCCGTGGGACAAAACCCGGGATTGACAGAAAACCAAAAAGCTGCGGCAGACGTAGACGGCGATGGCGCGATTACATCCGAGGATGGATATTATGTGCTGTTGCTGTACGCAAAACAGTCTGTGGGAGAACCGGTGACATTTGAGGAACTTTTAGCGTAACGGGTAGTAGTTAGCGTGAAAAGCCATACGCCCGAAACAAGTAAACACAGCCAGAAGATTTTTTGATGCAGCAATTTTGTAAAAAATGCTGCTAGGGGTCAAGGGGGCAACGCCCCATTGTCGCTGTCCGCAGACAGCGAAATACTCTGCGCAATACTCATGCGCGCGGCGAAGTGGGTGAGAAAAGCGCAAGCTTTTCGAGGGAGAGCGAACAAGACCGCTCTCCCTTTCTTTATGTACAAGAACGCCAAAATCCCCGAAACGTTCCGGTGGAACGTTTTGGGCACGCTCTCCCTCCGTCACGGCATCCGCCGTGCCACCTCCCTCCAGAGGGAGGCATTTCTCCCCCACACAAATTCCAAAAAAATCCTATTGCATTTTTCCCCACAATGTGGTATAATAAAACAAAAGAGCGAAAACGCCTTTGAAAGTAGGTGTTCCCATTGCACATACGAAGGCAACACCGCACAAAGACCGCCTGACGGCTTTGCACGTCATCTGCTTGCATA
>CAYXKI010000038.1:0-11715 GCA_964465095.1 uncultured Ruminococcus sp. | reverse complement strand
CAGAGGTGGCACAAGAAATCGGAATTTCTCAGGCACAGGTATCCAGATTGGAAAAGCAAGCGATTGCACAGATACGAGATGCAGCACAGTAAAAAACTTTTTCTCTTTCCCTTTTCAAATGGAGTTTTTTGTGTTATAATAGGATAAGTATAGGTGACACCCATGAATGGTAGTGTTGCCGATAGAACTCCAGAGAGGAAAAAAGATATGACAGAAGCAGAATGCATTGCGTTGAAACGAAACGCATTTCACACATATTTTCAGAATTTGAACCCTTGTCAGCAACAGGCGGTATTTTCCGTAAATGGTCCTGTTCTGGTGCTTGCCGGTGCCGGAAGTGGGAAAACTACGGCAATTATTCAGCGTATTGTAAATATGATCATGTTCGGGGATGGCTATCAGAGTGCAAATGGTCGTATTTTTCCGGAGGATCTCACTTGGCTTACAGCATATGTTGCCGGGAAAGAGGATGCAGATCTGGAACGACTGCGAGAGATCTTAGCGGTTTTCCCCATTCGCCCGTGGAATATTCTTGCCATTACTTTTACCAATAAAGCAGCCGGAGAAATGCGTGCACGCTTGGCACAGACCCTTGGAGAGGAAATCGCCTCTGAGGTACAAGCTTCTACCTTTCATTCCGCCTGTGTGCGTATTTTGCGGAGAAGCATTTCCCTTTTGGGGTATAACAGTGATTTTGCAATTTATGATACAGAGGATGGAAAACGCCTGATAAAGGGCTGTATGAAGGATTTGAATGTTTCTGAAAAGCAATTTGCCATTCGCAGCGTACTATCAGAAATCAGTAAAGCAAAGGATGAGATGATTTCTCCGGATGAAATGCAGCGAGATGCGGAATTGGATAACGATTATAAGCGGACAGTGATTGCAAAACTCTATCGTGCGTATCAAAAGCGGTTGCAGGATTCCAATGCACTGGACTTTGATGATATTATCTATCTTACCGTAAAGCTTTTTCAGCAATTTCCGGAGGAACTTGCAAAGTATCAGGCAAGGTATCAATACGTGTTGGTAGATGAGTATCAAGATACAAACCATGCCCAATATCAATTGATTTCTCTGCTTACTTCCGGCAATGGAAATCTTTGTGTTGTGGGGGATGATGATCAGAGTATCTATCGTTTTCGTGGGGCAACCATTGAGAATATTCTGGGATTTGAAGAATCCTTTCCAAATTGTCAGGTGATCCGTCTGGAACAGAATTACCGCAGCACAAAGACCATTCTGAATGCTGCAAATTGTGTGATTTCCAATAATCAAGGGCGAAAAGACAAAACGCTCTGGACAGAATTGGAAGAGGGCGATAAGGTCACTTGGTACAAAGCCAGCGACGAAATGGATGAAGCAGCCTATGTCTGTGACAGTATCCAGCAATCTGTAGAAGAAGGTGGTAGTTATGGAGAAAACGCCATTCTCTATCGGATGAATGCTCAATCCAATATGTTGGAGCGTATGTTGGTACGCAGTGATATTCCCTATCGGATTTATGGGGGACTGCGGTTCTATGATAGAAAAGAGATTAAGGATATTACCGCTTATATGAGCATTGTGGAAAATCCCAGTGATCGGGTGCGTTTTGAACGAGTTGTCAATGAACCCAAACGAGGAATTGGCGATGCCACTCTTGCCTTGGTGTTGCAAATTTCACAGGATCTGGGTCTCACCCCTTTGGACGTAATGCGACAGGCAGAGCAATATCCGGCATTGTCCAAGAAAGTAAAGCCACTGACTGCTTTTGCTGCAATCTGGGACAGCCTGATCGAAGCTTCAGAGTCTATGTCGTTGGTGGATTTTCTGGATGTTCTTCTGGAACGCACCGGTTATCTTGCAATGTTGCAGGCAATGGGAGAAGAGGGAGAATTCCGTCTGGAAAATATCGAGGAATTGAAGTCCTCAATTCTTACTTATCAGAATGAAACAAACGACCCCACATTAGGTGGATTTCTGGAGGAAATTTCCCTTTATACGGATGTTGACAAATATGAACCGGAACAGGATGCGGTAATGCTGATGACGATTCACTCTGCCAAGGGATTGGAATTTTCTAATGTGTACCTTGTTGGAATGGAGCAGGGGATTTTTCCGGGGAATCGAAGCATGAATTCTCCGGTAGAACTGGAAGAGGAGAGAAGACTTGCTTATGTGGCAATGACAAGAGCCAAAAAGCATCTGACAATCAGTTCTGCCAGAACACGAATGCTTTTCGGTTCTACGATGCGGAATCCTCAGTCGATGTTTTTGGACGAAATAAATCCGGAACTAATTGATCGGAAAAAAAGTCGTTCATTGCAAAAAACACAGGAGATTCCTGCATCCGGAGGAAACAAAAACAACTTTTTGCAGCAGCAAATGTGGGAACTCCAGAAGCCAAAGAGTACATCCGGTGTAACTTATGCCATTGGAGATCGTGTTTGTCATCGTACTTTTGGAGAGGGCACAGTGCTTTCTGTGACCCCCATGGCAAATGATGCGATGTTGGAAATTGGTTTTGATCAGGTAGGCACGAAAAAATTGATGGCGAATTTTGCAAAGCTGACAAAGCTTTAAGGCAATACGATTGAGAGAAAAAGAGAGAGGGGCATATACATTTGAAAAACGGATATCATATTATTGATGCACATGCACATATTTTCCCGGATAAAATTGCTGAGAAGGCGACAGATGGAATTTCAAATTTTTATGAGTTGCCAATGCGTTACCATGGGAGAGTGTCTGAGATGCTGGAAAATGGTGCTGCTGCCGGAATTGATGAATTTTTGATTTGTTCTCCGGCAACCACCGTATCACAGGTAGAGTCGATCAATGCGTTTCTGGCATCCTGTGCCGCTGCCTATCCGATGTGTACTGCATTTGGGACATTGCATCCCAAGTCAGACCATTTGGAGGAGTCTTTTACAAATTTACAGAAACTTGGCTTGCATGGGGTAAAGTTGCACCCGGATTTTCAGCATTTTCCCATTGATGATCCGACGGCATATCCTATGTATGATATGATTCAGAGTGCGGGACTTCCCATTCTGATGCATATGGGAGATTCCAGATCTGATTTGTCTCATCCCTATCGTCTGGCAATGGTTCTGCGACAGTTCCCAAGACTTCGGATTATTGCAGCCCATTTTGGTGGATGGGGACGGTGGAAAGAAGCCCATGAGATTTTACACCCCGAGGAACGGTTGCGTTTTGATACCAGTAGCAGCCTACCCTTTTTGCCAAAGGAAGAGATTCTGAAGCTTTTGTCCCACTTCGGAGCGGAAAATTGCTTTTTTGGTGTGGATTATCCAATGTGGGAATATCAAGAAGAATTGGAACGATTCTTCCAATTGGAATTATCTGATCAACAAAACCGGATGATTTTGTCTGAAAATTTGAAGAATTTCTTATCTATCTGATAATAGATAAATTTCAAAGAAAAACCTCTTTTCATTTCCTGGAAAATGTGGTATACTAGAGAAGACAGGGCAGTACTTGCCTGTAGGAAAAGCAACACCGTACAAGAAAATTGATGATTTTGTGCAGCGTTGCCATTAAATAAAGGATGCGTGACGAATTATGAGAAAAACAAAGATTGTATGTACCATAGGACCCGCAACAGATGATGACAGCGTGATGCGACAGATCATGCTTAGTGGCATGAATGTAGCAAGATTTAACTTTTCCCACGGTGATCATGAAACGCATCAGCGTCGATTTGATCAGATTGTGCGAATTCGGGAAGAATTGGGCTTGCCGATTGCGACTTTGATGGATACCAAAGGACCGGAGATCCGTCTTGGAAAATTTGTAGACGATAAGCCGGTAACCATTGAAACCGGAGATACTTATACTTTGACAACGGATGATGTACTCTGTGACGAAAAAGTCGGCAGTGTTTCCTTTAAAAATCTGCCAAGAGACGTAAAGCCCGGTGTGCATATTCTTGTCAATGATGGTGTCATTGAGATGGTTGTAGAAAAGGTGACGGCAACAAACATTACCTGTCACGTAATTCACGGCGGTGTCTTGTCCAACAACAAAGGCATTAATGTACCCGGTGTCCAGCTTTCTATGCCTTATCTGAGCGAGAGCGACAAGAACGACTTGGAATTTGCAGCCAAAGCCGGTTTTGATTTTATTGCTGCAAGCTTTGTCCGCACCTCGGCGGATATTGATTATCTGAGAAAATATACCCAGAGTCTTGGTTGGTTTGATGTGCGGATCATTGCAAAGATCGAAAACGTAGAGGGCGTGCGGAATATTGACGAGATTCTGGAAGCTTCTGATGGAATCATGGTTGCACGTGGAGATCTTGGCGTTGAAATTCCTTTTGAACAGATTCCGTCTGTACAGAAAGAACTGATCCGGAAGGGATATCAGGCAGGAAAGCAGGTAATTACTGCGACACAGATGCTGGAGTCTATGATCTCCAATCCGAGACCGACTCGTGCAGAAATTACCGACGTTGCAAATGCAATTTATGATGGCACAAGTGCAATTATGCTGTCAGGGGAAACTGCTGCCGGTGCATATCCGGTGGAGGTTGTTCGCACCATGGATCTGATTGCACGGACAACAGAGGATGATATTGACTATAAAGGTATGCATTCTTCTAGCCGTACAAAGAAAAATGCAGATATCGCCAATGCCATTGCCCACGCTACAGTGACAACTGCCCATGATCTGGATGCTGCTGCCATTCTGACAGTAACTATGTCCGGTGTCACTGCAAGAGAAATTTCCAAATATCGTCCCTCCTGCCCGATTATTAGTTGCACCGTAAACGAACGGGTACGGCGGCAGATGAATTTGAGTTGGGGTGTTTACCCGGTTCTGGTAAGCGAAGTATCGAATACAGATGCCCTTTTTGATGCTGCATTGCACGCAGCTTCACAGTCTGACTTTGTCAATCGTGGAGATATCGTAGTAATCACAGCCGGTGCACCGGTTGGTGTTTCCAATACCACAAATATGATGAAAGTAGAACGAGTATAAGAACGAGTTCTAAGAGCAAAAACAATAGAAATGCAAAAAGAAACGCACTGTAAGGGAAATCTCCTACAGTGCGTTTTTACATAAAAAGGTGTTATCACCTTAAGATTCATTTTCCGGTAATGCCGGCAAAACTTCCAGAACAATACAAGTGATATTATCAGAACCGCCGTTTTCTAACGCAGCTTGTACCAACACTGCGGCTTCATTGAAGAAGTTCTGGGAAAGCAACGAATGGATTTCATCATCGCTGCACATATTGGTGAGACCGTCTGTGCAGAGAACAAATTTATTTCCGATTTCCAGCGGAATAGGAGGTCTGCTGTCCGCATTTAACCCCACTCTTTTTTTGTCCGAACCGATGAATAAGGTCAGCCGATGCTGATCAGGACTTCGCTTTGCTTCCTCTTCTGTATAAATCGCAGCATCTACTTTCTGATTTGCAACCGTGTGATCACGGGTGAGTCGTGTCAGACCATCTGTCTGATATCGATAAATCCGACTGTCTCCTAGGTAATAAAGCTTTACAGCATCTCCCATCAGATAAATCATCGAAAAGGTTGTGCCACCGCTTTTGCAGCGTTTTTCT
Organism: uncultured Ruminococcus sp.; assembly: GCA_964465095.1. GTDB lineage: Bacteria > Bacillota > Clostridia > Oscillospirales > Ruminococcaceae > Ruminococcus_C. The sequence continues at coordinate 6,143 of CAYXKI010000038.1, read as the reverse complement.
TCTAGCATATCGCAGATTGTGTTGTTCGCCTCTGACGCATAGGAAGAAACCAATTGATCCAGCATACGTGTCCCGTCTGCATGTTTTAGCTTCTTTTCATATTTGCGTAAGGTTTGTACAGCAATCTCTGAAGCTACTTCGCCATAGGCTGCACCGCCCATTCCATCGAACACGGCAAAACTCATACCATCGGCATAATTGACTGTATAAGTGGCTGAAAAATTATTCCGGAACAGATCGTTTAAATAGAGCCCCTCCAGATAAAAATTATCCTCATGGTTGCCCCGCACTTTTCCGATATGTGTGGAAACAGAAACACGAAGTTGATAATTGGTCAGACCACTATGAAAAAAAGGTTCACTTGCTTCTCCGGGGTAGTTTCCGCCATAATAAAAGTGCTGATTATGACTTGGAGCAGGTGTTTGCTCCGTATTTTTATGATTGAAAAACATCACGGAATCTCCTCATTTGAGAATTTGTATCGGTTTTCAATAGAAATTGGGAAGCCGAAAAAGAGACTTTCAACCAATCACATTTATTATACCACAGATTTCGGAAAAAGTAAACACCTTTGCGAAAAAATTCTGCATATCTCTGTCATTTTCCGCAGATGTCACAGGATTTTCCCGGATTCTTGTGCAAATATCCCAAAGGATTCCCTTGAATTGCTTTTTAATGGCAATTGCAGCAACAGCTTAGAAGAACGTTTAACAGGAGATTGGCTGCACAGCAACGAAGGCAGCCTGTACTGTCCAGATCGCTATAGCTTGTATAGGGCTGCTGTGCCTGGCGATAAGAAAATCCGGGGGATTCCAGTTGCTGTACCAGATGTTGATATTCATAATTTCCCGGTTCCATGCTTGCAGCAGTTCTGGCATATTGCAGTGCTGTTGCGTTGTTTCCTGCACCGGAGTGTGCAACTGCCGCAACATAATACCAGTTGGCATTACGATTCTGAATGCTTTCCAGCACACGAATTGCCTCTGAAAATCTGCCATTGCGAATAAAGTTTATAGCTGCCTGTAAATGCACTTGACTTTCATCGCCGCTGGAAGTCGAACGATTGCTGCTATGAAAGCCGCTATAATTTCCATAAGAGGATCCAGACCCACCATGCTGCCGCTCATCCATAATGGTTTGATAGGCTTGTTGGATTTGTTTAAATTTTTCCTCATATGCCTTTGCATTGGGATTTCCTACATTGGCATCCGGATGATATTTACGACTGAGATTGCGATAGGCTTTTTTGATTTCCTGTTCTGATGCAGAACGGGAAACGCCCAGTATTTCATATGGATCCATGGTTTTCTATTTCTCCTGATTCTTTTTTTAAGGCGACACCGTACAAAATTGTCAGATGTTCTTTGTGCGGTGTTGCCTTATCTTTTCTTCTTGTCGTTTCTTTTTTGCCTGGTTGAATTTTGTCCAGACACCGGCGTAAAGGATGTTTCGTAAAATTTCTACATTATGCAAAATCGGCAATCGCTCAAAAGATTCGGCACAGTTCGCCATCATCATTTGCAATAGCTGATGACAAGTGTCGTCAAATTGCGGATCTTCTGCTTCCAGATGTGACAGGGGATTGTAACAATGCTTTTTCTTATCCCGTTCCAAATCGTCATATGCGTCCAGAAGATAGATAAATTTTCCAAGGTAAAACCCAAGATTGCGTAAGGTTTCTTCCCACTCGTCCTTTTTCCACAGAAACAGTTCTGACAACAGCGTTCCAAAACATCCTGCCGGCAAATCCGGATTGGATTCGTTTTCTTGTTCCATCTGTTCTAGCTTTTTGAGCTGTTCTTGTACAACATGCACTTTTTCCGGATACAACTTCTGTACTTTCTGATATCCTTTGTGTAAAAGCCCGGCGAGAGTACGCCTTGACAGCTTGTGTTCATCGTTCCAGTCGTCCATGCATTTGTCCCGGAATAATAATACGCTGATATCCGCAGCGTAATCGGTGATATCACATCGGATTTGCTGTTGCTTCCGAAACGGGTGTGCTGCACAGCGATGAGAAGTGACGAGTTCTTCCGGCTCATAAAGCCCATTTAATAGCAGGATGAGAAAGGTCATATCATAACTTACCATCCATCGTGCAAATGTACCATAGTGCTCTTTTAACGCTTGACAAAGACCACAGTAGCAACTGTGATAAACATCATATTCCCGGAATCGCAGTTCCGGTTTGCAGATGCATACATATCCATACATGACGGCTTAACTCCGTTTCCGGAATTGGCGGTTGCATTTCGGACAGGTGATTTCAATTTTCCCTCTGCCTTTTGGAACACGGACTTTTTGCTTGCAATCGGGGCAGGCGAAAATTTTATGGGTTTTATCTCTGGATTTTCCGGGAAGTATCCCGGCAAACCACCGTTTTATCTTTTGAAGTACGCTTACAAATTTACGATTCTCTTCCATTCGTTTGGGGATGTTTCTGGAAAAAATCCGGAAGTACTCATAAACGAGTACAGCAAGGGACAAATAGTTTAGCCACTGAATCTGAAAAATTACAGAAATCAGGACAATTACAAAAAATGCACCGATCAACCAGTGATTCAGCGTATCATTCCCACCGTATCTGCCCTGCATAAATCGTGCAATTCGCTCTCTGAAATTTCCCATAGTACACGTCCTCCTATGAATTAATATTGCTTGTAGTATACCATATAGAAGAGAATTTGGAAAGAGATTTTCGCAAATTTTCATGTAATTTTCAGAAAAGAGATCTAGGGCAACACCGCACAAAGACCGCCTGACGGCTTTGCTGCACAGAAATTTTTTGACATACGACAGTATGACTGCGAAATTTCTATCCAATCTGACGAAAAATCTTACTGCGTATCTGCTGGGCAATCTTTGTGTGGTGTCGCCTAGGGCAACACCTTGACAGAAACTCTTCATATTTCAGGACTTGTATTTTTGAAAGAAATGTTGTATAATAGTCAGAAGCGTTGTATGAACGCTTTTCATGAAGAAACTCTGCCGGGAAAGGAAAATGATATGCAGGTAAATGGAAAAAATGTGCCACTGGAGCGAGAAATGACACTTCTGGAACTGCTTCATTTGCAGGGCTATGAGAATCTGCATCGAATTGCGGTGGAGCGGAACGAGGAAATTGTAGAGAAAAAATCCTATGGGGAAATTATGCTTCAGGATAGCGATGTGATCGAAATCGTTCAATTTATGGGCGGCGGTGCATATTAGTTATAGGAATTTTTACTGATAGGATTTCATAGAAAGAAGTTGTTTTAGATGGAATTGATGGAAAAAGATACATGGTTTTTGGGAAAACGGGAATTTCATTCCCGTTTTATCTTGGGCTCCGGGAAATTTTCTCTGTCTTTGATTCGAGATGTTATGACATATGGTGGAAGTGAAATCGCCACCATTGCGCTTCGTCGTGCAGATGCAGACAGCCCGGAGAATATTTTGGATTTTTTGCCGAAAGAACTGACTTTGTTGCCGAATACTTCCGGTGCAAGAACTGCGGAGGAAGCAGTGCGGATTGCAAGACTTTCTCGTGCCTTGGGCTGTGGGGATTTTGTAAAGGTAGAGGTAATTTCCGATGCGAAATATCTCTTGCCGGATAATGAAGAAACGGTTCGTGCTACAGAAATTTTGGCAAAAGAGGGCTTTCAGGTATTGCCCTATATGTATCCGGATCTGATGACAGCACGTCGTCTCGTGGATGCTGGTGCAGTTGCGGTTATGCCTTTGGGTGCACCCATTGGAAGCAATAAAGGCTTGCGGACAAAAGAGTTCATTCAGATTCTGATTGACGAGATTGATTTGCCGATTATTGTTGACGCAGGAATTGGCGCACCTTCTCAGGCGTGCGAGGCAATGGAAATGGGCGCAACAGCAATTATGGCAAATACTGCTGTAGCAACCGCAGGGAATTGTCCATTGATGGCACAGGCATTTCGTCTGGCAATTGAGGCAGGACGGGCTGCATATCTGTCAAAGCTTGGTCGGGTACTGGAACATGGTGCCGAGGCATCTAGTCCTCTTACAGGCTTTTTGCAGGATTAAGAGGAGGAATAAAGGATGCGTAAAATATATGATCCGATGGAGTTCCAACCCGGCATGGAACAGATTTCCTCTCAGGTGTTCGATCGTGTAATTGCACTGCGTAATCAATATCATCCGGAGGCGTATACGGAAATACAGGTAAAAGCTGCCTTGCAAAAGGACACCCTTTCTCTGGAGGAATTTGGTGCACTGCTCTCTCCGGCAGCAGAACCTTTTCTGGAAGAGATGGCACAACGTGCAAAAGAGGAGAGACAGAAGCACTTTGGAAATAACGTGCAGCTTTTCACGCCATTGTATCTGTCGAACTATTGCGAGAATCAGTGCGTTTATTGTGGTTTTAACTGTAAGAATTCCATTCATCGCTGTAAACTGGATGAAAGCCAGATGGAAGCAGAAATGGAGGCAATTGCAAAAACCGGAATGCGTGAGATACTGCTTCTTACCGGAGAAAGTCGTAAGGCTTCCGGAATTGACTATATTGTAAAGGGAATTCAGATTGCCCGGAAATATTTCTCTACGATCGGACTGGAGATTTATCCGGTAAATTCTGAGGAATACGCCTTGCTTCGGGAAGCAGGGGCAGATTTTGTCACGGTGTTTCAGGAAACGTATGACGGAGAAAAGTATGAAGAAATGCATCAAGCCGGTGCAAAACGTTGCTTCCCATATCGTGTGGCTGCACAGGAACGTGCACTGATGGGCGGTATGCGTGGCGTTGGATTTGGTGTGCTGCTTGGCTTGGCAGATTTTCGAAAGGATATGTACAGCGTTGCGGTACACGCTTCTATGCTTCAGAAAAAATATCCCCATGCAGAGATTGCACTATCTTTTCCCCGACTTCGCCCCTATAAAAATCATGAGGAAACGAATCCTAACGATGTACATGAGACACAACTTTTGCAGATGATGCTTGCCTGTCGGATCTTTTTGCCCTTTGCAAGTTTTACAATTTCCACAAGAGAACGTGCCGGATTCCGGGATCATGTACTGCCACTGGCAGCAACAAAAATCTCTGCCGGTGTTGATGTGGGAATTGGTGGGCATACAGAAGAGAACACAGAAAAAGGCGATGCACAGTTTGAGATTTCCGATCCCAGAAGTCTGGCAGAGATTCATGCTGCTATTCTGGAACAGGGAATGCAGCCTGTGTATACAGACTATATCAATACCAATACGCTATGTTAATTGCAATTACAAACCGCACGCTTTGTCGTGGGGACTTTTTAACACGGATAAGAGAACTTTCTGCCTCCGGGGTAGATGCAATTCTACTTCGGGAAAAAGATTTGTCAGAGACAGAATATGAGGCTTTGGCGCAGACCTGTCTGGAAATTTGCAAGGAAAATCAAACGCCTTTGTGGCTGAATGCTTTCTTCTCTGTGGCAGAAAGGCTGTATCTTCCGGTACAGCTTTCTTTCTCACAGTTTCTGACACTTTCTCCAGCAGAAAAGAGACGGCTACCGCAAATCGGTGTGTCGGTACACGCTGCTTCCGAAGCCGTTCAGGCTGCCGAAAAGGGGGCAGATTCTTTGATTGCCGGGCATATTTTTCCGACAGCTTGCAAACCGGGTTTGCCTCCAAGGGGACTTTCTTTTTTGCAACAGGTTTGTGATTCTGTGGAGATTCCGGTATACGCTATCGGCGGTATCACAGTAGAAAGACAGCATGCTGCTTTGGAAGCCGGTGCAAAGGGATGTTGCGTGATGTCTGAGTGGATGCAATGCGAAGCAGTGGCAGAGCGAATTGCACTTTGGAAAAATTCCTTTGATGAGAAAAATTAAGAACAAGTTCTAAAAAAGCACGGTGGTCGACAAGTTACGACTACCGTGCTCTTTTTATGCTCTATACAATGTTTGACAAAGTTTTCTTTGACAAAAATGATTCTTAGAACTTGCCAGCCTTTGCAGCTTCTTCAACAGAAACAGCAACAGCAACAGTTGCGCCAACCATCGGGTTGTTACCCATACCGATCAGACCCATCATCTCAACGTGTGCCGGAACGGAGGAAGAACCTGCGAACTGTGCGTCAGAGTGCATACGTCCCATGGTATCAGTCATGCCGTAAGAAGCCGGACCTGCTGCCATGTTATCCGGGTGCAGGGTAC
>CAYXKI010000037.1:0-11851 GCA_964465095.1 uncultured Ruminococcus sp. | reverse complement strand
CAGCACCTTGCCGAAAATTTCCGGCAGCACTGCGGTGTCAACCACAATATAATGTGTTTTATGATCCATAAGAAGAACTTCCTCCTCTCCTCAATGCGTCCGTGCTCAAAAAACAGTTGTACTCATAGCAACTATATAACTATACCATGAATCTCTGCATTTGTCAACCCATTTCCGCAAAATCGCACCAGGACATTATAATATAAAGCAGGGTGGGACAGTTCCCTGGTATGCTTTCCTCTTGGATAAAATTCTTTTAAAAAAAGACAGCTTTTCTTTTTTTTCCATAGAAAAAGCCTCTGTTTCATTTTGAAATCAAGCAGATTGAAAAAATGCCAAAAAAAGTCTTGACAAAGTGTTCGTTTTCCTGTATGATAGATACATCGGTTGAGGATATTCCTCGAAAGGATATTCTCCGGAAGAAAATAAGTACAGTGAAACAAAGGCGTTTCCAGATGATACCCGAGACCATTCTCTGATGATATCCCGGTGTGTTTCGGAAATGCTTTTATTTTTTAGGAGGTTATTATCATGTCGAAAAATGTAGCTGAGTACTTTGCATGTGATGTCTTTAATGACGAGGTCATGAAGGCAAGACTCCCCAAGCCTGTTTACAAGGCAATGACAAAAACCCGGAAGATGGGCACACCTTTAGATCCGACTTATGCAGATGTTGTTGCAAACGCAATCAAAGACTGGGCAGTTGAGCACGGCGCAACCCACTACACCCACTGGTTCCAGCCTATGACCGGTTCTACCGCAGAAAAGCACGACTCTTTCATCAGCCCTACAGACAACGGCATGATTATCATGAACTTCTCCGGCAAGGAACTGGTAAAGGGCGAACCGGATGCATCTTCTTTCCCCTCCGGTGGTCTTCGTCAGACTTGTTCTGCAAGAGGATATACCGCATGGGATCCGACTTCTTACTGCTTTGTAAAAGAAGGCTCTCTGTATATTCCGACTGTTTTCGTTTCCTATACCGGGGAAGCACTGGATAAGAAGACACCGCTGCTGCGTTCTATGGATGCACTGAGCACCCAGGCAGTTCGAATTCTGCGACTCTTTGGAAACACCACTGCTACAAAGGTAACTTCTACAGTAGGTCCTGAGCAGGAGTACTTCCTGATTGACAAGAAGATGTATGATCAGCGTGAAGACCTGATTATGTCCGGTCGTACCCTCTTCGGCGCAATGCCTCCAAAGGGACAGGAACTGGAAGACCAGTACTTTGCAAACCTCAAGCCCAGAATTGCTGCATTTATGGCAGACCTGGACGAGGCACTCTGGAAAGTTGGCGTATTTGCTACTACCAAACACAACGAAGTAGCACCGGCACAGCACGAAATGGCTCCGGTTTTCACAACAACCAATATTGCAACGGATCAGAATGAACTTGCAATGGAAATCATGGAAAAGGTTGCGCTCAAGCACGGTCTGGTTTGCCTGCTTCACGAAAAGCCTTTCGCAGGGGTCAATGGTTCTGGTAAGCACAACAACTGGTCTATGGGCACAAACGATGGACAGAATCTCCTGGATCCGGGTTCTACTCCCATGGAGAATATGCAGTTCCTCACTTTCCTGTGTGCTGTAATCAAGGGTATTGATGAGTATGCAGATCTGCTGAGAATCAGCGCATCTTCTGCCGGAAACGATCACCGTCTTGGCGCAAACGAAGCACCGCCGGCTATTATTTCTATCTTCATGGGTGAAGAACTCCAGGGCGTTCTGGATGCACTGGAAGCCGGTACTTCTTACAAGAGCGAGTCCAAGGTATTTGAAATCGGCGTAGATTCTCTCCCGGCATTCCCGAAGGATTCTACAGACCGTAACCGTACTTCTCCTTTTGCATTTACCGGTAACCGTTTTGAATTCCGTATGGTTGGTTCTTCTGATAACATCGGCTGCCCGAACACCTTGCTGAACACTATCGTAGCTGGCGAACTTTGTGAGATCGCTGACGTAATGGAAGATGTTTCCGCAGAGAAGTTTGATGAAAAGCTGAAAGAACTGCTGGTTTCCATCATTAAGAACCACAAGCGGATCATCTTTAACGGCAACGGCTATTCTGATGAATGGGTAGAAGAGGCTGAAAGACGTGGTCTTTACAACTTCAAGTCTACGGTTGATTGCGTACCGCACTATTCTGATTCCAAGAACGTTGCACTGCTTGGCAAGTTTAGTGTTCTCTCTAAGGCTGAAATTGATGCCCGTAAGGACATCCTCCTGGAGAACTATGCAAAGACCATTAACATTGAAGCACTTACCATGATCGACATGGCAAAGAAGAAATATATTCCGGCTTGTATCGCTTATACCAAGGAACTGTGCGATGTTGCAGCTTCTAAGGCACAGTTGGAAATCTGCGCAAAGGTAGAAAAGGATCTGGCAGCCAAGGTAAGCGAACTGACTGCAAAGGCATATGATGCAACAGAAAAGCTGGAGGCACTTACTGCCGCTGCTGCTGCAAAGGAAGATTCTGTTGCAGAGATGGCAAACTCTTATCGCTATGACGTTATCCCGGTTATGGATGAACTGAGAGAAGCGGTAGACGCACTGGAAGTAATCACACCTTCCGAGAAGTGGCCTGTTCCGGCATATAGCGATATCATCTTTAATGTTTAAGCTGTCACTTGTTTAGACACCCTCTGAACAATTGAAAATCCACACTTTTCCCTGACGGATTTCCGTTGGGGAATTGTTGTTTTATGGCGATATTACACAAGACAAACAAAGACCGCTTTCTGTATCTTCAGAAAGCGGTCTTTGTAAAATTAAAGGAAGTTGTTTATTCCAAGATGTCATTTTTTATGGGAACACTGGTCTCTCTAATCCTCATAATCATCATCACATTCCAGATGACGATTTGGCTTTTTCTTCGTTGCAGAGGAATTATTGCTTCGATTGCTGCGAAAGCCCAGGAGATCGTCCAAAAGCCCACTGGAGGGTTTTTTCTGTGGTGGTTTCCGAACGTTGGTCAGTTCCTCTTCGATGTAATCATCGTCCTCATCTTCTTCAAAATCATAACGATCCCAATCATAATCATATCGCATTTTTCATGCTCCTTCCTTTACAAAAGAATCAAATTCTTCCAGAATTGCGTTATACTTTGCTTCCACAAGAGGGAGATTTACACAGCATTCTCCATCTTTCGTGACATAAACACCATTATCAATAATCTCTTTTGCAATTGCCATCAGGTTTAGTTCGCTATGTTCTGAACCGTCCTCGTTCCATAGAATAATCTTTCTGTGCCCAAATTGACCGTCCAAGCGAGCACTGAAACTTGCTTTTTTGTTAAGACCAATCCGAATGCAGGAAAGGAACAAGAAAGAAGCGAGCTGTTTCACAAGACCATCCTCATCATACCCGTTCGAGCGGATCAGAGAAGGAATTCCGATGGAAATGTTCTCAATCATATTGCCATCTCCCGGTTCAGAATACCACTCTTCCTTTGGAACTCCTTCCTCCTCCTGGACGTCCCGAATTGCACCGATAAAATCACATGCATACGCCATGGTTACGCAGAGTGTCATAACGTTATCCGGAACTTCCCGAGTGCCAAGCACCTTGTCTTGCATCACAGTATCCAGAACGTGATCCATGGTGTCATACTCAAAATGTCCTAAACAGCAAATATCGCCAATGCCTTCAATTACATAACTCATATTCGTTACCTCCAATAGTTTTTACGATATCTTTGGAACTCGGTACTTGTTACCGGTTCCCCTTTTGATGAGTTAATTATAGCATTCCAGTTTATCAAAATCTGAAAATCTGGATGTTGATGGGCAATGTTTACAAAATAGATACATTTGGCGAAGGAATAAAAAAATGGATGACACGCTGTATTGTTCTTTCGTGTCATCCGATCATTATGGAATCTGGCTCATAAAGCAGACCGCTTTTCCAAGAATGCGAACATTGGCAAGTTCTTCTCCCACGTAAACCAAAGGGGGATAAAGAGGATTTTCTGCCACCAATTGCAATCGCTGATTTTGCTTATCATAATAGACCCGTTTCAAGGTTGCTTCATCTTCAATAATCACAGCAGCAATTTCCCCGTTTTCCACCATTGCCTGTTGACGGATAAAGACCATATCGCCATCATGAATCCGTGCACCAATCATGCTATCTCCGGAGGCACGCAAGCAAAAGTCTGCCGTAATTTCTCCGCTTGCTGTTACAAAAGTTTCTTTGTTCTCTAGTGCAAATGTGGGTTCTCCACAGGCAATTGTGCCAAGCAGTGGAAACTGTTTCAAGCGAATCGGGGACAAATTCGGATATTCCGCAGTGTCCGGACACGGTGTTTCTTCTGACGTATATCCAAGAAGCCAGGTTTCCTGTACCCCCAGCACTTCTGCAATCTGTTTCAACTTTTTTTCCTTTGGTTTAAACACGCCGGAACAATATTGACACATGGCAGAACGAGAAATCCCCGTCTGGTCACAAAGTTCCGCCTGAGAGAGATTTCGTTGTTTCAACGCATATACAAGGCGATCCGCAAAAGTATCCATACCGCATCCTCCAAACTGATAGAATTCGTCTGCTGCCTTTATTATATCATAGGGAGGAGGAAATTGCAAGGGTTTCAATCACTTTGATTCTGCTTTTATGAAATACGATTTTTGCACTTTCCCGAAAATTTCTATTTACAACGCCAAAAAAATATGATATAATATACAAAATGGAAATCCCCAAGTAGTGTCACCCTAGGGGCTTTCCTAGAAAGGAGTTTCTTATGACAGAGGCTTATATGCCCTTATTTTTCTGGGCTGGTTTGTTTGTTCTGACGGTGATTATAGAAATCGCAGGGCAGCAATTGATCAGCATCTGGTTCGCCGCAGGAGCACTTGTTGCATTTATTGCCGCTTGTTTCCATGGTTCTGATATCATACAAATTGTGCTCTTTCTGGCGGTTTCTATCTTGCTGCTGATTTTTACCCGTCCTCTTACGAAAAAAATTTTATCCTTTGGGATAAAAAACACCAATCGACAAGAAATCGGGAAAATCGGCACGGTCATTCAACCCATTGATCCACTTACCGGCACCGGACGGGTTCGTCTGGATGGCGTAGACTGGATTGCCGTTTCAAAAGATGGCATCGCTATCCCGGTTCACGCTTGTGTACGCATTGAAGCTGTGGACGGAACAAAGCTTCTCGTCAGTCAGCCTCTGGAAGTCCCTGTTTCCAATCATAAATCATAAGGAGTTTTTGTTATGTTCGTATTTGTTCTTCTTGTAATTGTATTCATTGTTCTGGTTCTGATTACCAGAATTCGCATTGTTCCTCAGGCAAATGTATATGTTATTGAGCGTCTCGGTGCGTTCTATAAAGTCTGGGAAACCGGAATTCATTTCCTGGTGCCTTTTGTTGATCGGGTTGCAAAACGTGTTTCTATTAAGGAACAGGTCGTAGACTTTAAGCCCCAGGCTGTAATTACCAAAGATAACGTTACCATGCAGATTGATACGGTTGTTTTCTTCCAGATCACCAATGCTGTACAATATGCTTATGGCGTAGAACGCCCGATTGCCGCAATTGAAAATCTGACCGCTACAACCTTGCGTAATATTATCGGTGAATTGGAATTGGACGCAACTCTGACCTCTCGTGATCTTATTAACTCCAGAATTACAGAGACATTGGATCTGGCAACAGATCGTTGGGGAATCAAAGTCATTCGGGTAGAGTTGAAAAACATTCTGCCGCCGAATGAAATCCGGGATGCGATGGAAAAGCAGATGAAGGCAGAACGTGAAAAGCGTGAGAAAATTCTTCGTGCACAGGGCGAAAAAGAATATCAGGTTACGGTGGCACAAGGTGAAAAGGATGCAAAAATCCTCCGTGCAGAGGCTGATAAGCAGACCGCAATTCTGAAAGCAGAAGCAGAAAAAGAAGCCGTAATTCTCCGTGGTGAGGCAATCAAGGAGCAGAAAATGCGGATTGCTGTAGGTGAAGCCCAGGCAATTGAAGTTGTACAGAAAGCCCTTGCAGAAAGTCTGGAACGTCTGAATCAGGCAAATCCAAGTGAATCTGTTCTGAAACTGAAATCTCTGGAAGCCTTTGAAAAGGCAGCAGACGGCAAGGCAACCAAGATTATCATTCCAAGCGAAATTCAGGGAATGGCAGGACTTGCTGCCGGAATCAAAGAGACAATCTCTGAACCTCCAAAGACAGAGGACGTTGCACCGGAAGAAACAAAATAAATGGGAGAAATTTTTCCCTTTAATGAGTACACAAAAGAGGTAGCCATAGGCTACCTCTTTTTGTGCAGAAAGCTGATTTTTTCAGAAAGAAAATTCTTGTCCTTGTACCCCTTGCAATTGCGTCGCAAATTGATGTATAATAGTATTTGCAGATGAATTTTTGTGATTGATACGATTTGCTGTCGAATCGTGCAGTTATTTATGGCGACACCGCACAAGACCCAGCGTCAGGTGTGCCGTCGCCTTATATATATGAAGGACGTGTCACTATGGTATTTTCCAGACTATTTTTTGTCTATCTATTTTTTCCGATTTGTTTTCTTTGCTATTTTGCAACCAAAAAGAATTCCTACCGCAATGCGGTGTTGATTGTATTTTCGCTTTTGTTTTACGCCTGTGGAGAACCGGGCTATTTGTGGCTGATTTTACTGAGTGCCCTTTTGAATTTCTTTCTGGGAAAGGGCGTAGAACGATTTCAGGATCGACTCCCCGGAAAATTCTTGTTAGCACTTGGGCTGATCCTCAATCTCGGTACCCTTGCCGGATTTAAGTACACCGGATTTGTTCTGGAAAATATCAACCACTGGTTTGGGCTTTCTCTGAGCATTCCGGAAATTTCGCTCCCTCTTGGAATCAGCTTTTTCACTTTTCGCAGCGTGTCCTATCTTATGGATTGCAGTTGGGGAAAAGTCAAAGCAGAGCGAAACTTTTTTACCTTTCTCCTGTACACCTCTTTCTTTCCCATTACAGTGTCCGGTCCGATTGTGCGATATGGAACAATGGCAGAGGATTTTACAAAGCGGAAAACAACGCCGGAGGATTTAAGCGTTGGATTTGGGCGGATTGCAATCGGACTTGGGAAAAAAGTTCTGCTTGCAGACAGATTAGGAGAAATTGTCCCACAATTCCTGACAGAAGATATGTCCAATCTTACCACCCTTGGAGCATGGTATGGGGTGTTGGTTTATGCAATGCAGCTATACTTTGACTTTTCCGGTTATTCCGATATGGCAATTGGAATTGCCCGTGTGTTCGGCTTTCATCTGGAAGAAAACTTTACCCATCCGTTCCTTTGCAAGGACATTACAGAGTTCTGGCAGCGTTGGCATATCTCTTTGGGGACGTTCTTCCGGGATTATCTTCTTTACGTACCGATTTTCGGCAAACGGAGAAAATATCTTGGACTGTTTCTGGTCTGGTTCTGTACCGGTCTCTGGCATGGTGCAAGTTGGAATTACATCATCTGGGGAATCTACTATGGACTTTTCCTTGCCCTTGAACTTGGCATTGGCAAAAAGACCATGAAAAAAATCCCGAAACTAATCCGTCATATCTATAGCAAGCTTGTGATTCTCATTGGTTTTGGCATTTTCTACTGTACCGGTAGTGTCAAACAGATCGGAGATCTTTTGCTGACGTTGTTTGGATTCGGGAAATCCGGACTTACCAATGCGGTTCTGGAAACTTCTGTACAAAATAATCTGTTTTTGCTTCTGGCAGCAATTCTCTGTTGCTTCCCACTTCTTACTCTTCCGAAGAAATGGATGGCAAAAAGTCCGACAGTAAATCTTTCCCTCTCCATCGTCGGAACGGTATTGGCTGTTGGCATTCTGATTGTCAGCAGTATTCTACTAGTAGATGCAACAAATACACCGTTTCTGTACACAAACTTTTAGGAGAGGAGTGCGTCATTATGGCAGGAAATAAAACCACCACAGACTTTGATTTAGATGCTGCACTGGAAGAGAAATTTCAGGAAGTACAGCAAGATCTGAACCATTTTCGGGAAGCCACAAAGGAAGACATTGTGGAAAAGCACCCTTTTCCCACTGCTCCGGAAAGTTCCCCACAATCGGAAGAAATCCCGGAACTGGAAGAAGAGCCGGAAGAATTTCAACCACAATTTCACATAGGAGAAGAAGACTTCTCGGAACCGGACAGCGAAAAGCCAACCGAGTCTGCAGAAGATACAAAAAAACGCAGAAAACGGCACAAATTCCGTCGGCAAATGGTCATCACAAACCGCATTGGGGCAGTGGTGCGTGTCTTTGCCATTGGAACGGTACTTTTCGGCACGTCGATTTTTTTGCTGGTTGGTGCACGTCCAACAGAATCCGCAGAAGAAAACCGCACCCTTGCTACATTTCCAAGCTTTAGTTTATCCGGCTTAAAAGATGGCACGTATGCGGAAGAACTTATGCATTATTATGAGGACACCGTTCCGGGAAGAAGTACCTTTAAACGATTGATCAGCAAACTGGAATCTTATTCCGGATTGCAAGGGGAAGATCAGGTTACTTTTTATGGAACGGTACAACCCATACAAGCAGAAGAAGCAGAATCGGAAACGCCTGTTGTTACTACGACACTGCCGGCAGTTGCAAGTGCTGAAAAAGCGACAACCGAAACGACAGCAACAACCGCTCCTCCGGAAAAAGACGCAGATCCCATTGAGATTGGGGATGGCATTGTGCTTGCAGACAAGCGTGCCATAAGCGTCTATGGCGGTAGCTTTTCCAGAGGAGAATCCTATGCTGCAAGCCTGAATGCATTTCAAGCAGAACTTGGGGAATCGGTGAATGTGTATTCTCTGGTTGCACCAACCGCAGTTTCTTTCTATTTGCCGGATTCTTATTCCGGCTATACCGGAAGCGAATGGGACAATATTCAGCACATCAATGAAAATCTGGTAGACGTTAAACCGGTGGATGCTTATACCATTCTCTCTCAGCATGTGGGAGAAGAGATTTATGCCAGAACAGATCATCACTGGCTCCCCCTTGGGGCTTATTATGCTGCCCAGGCATTTGCGGATGTTGCAGAAATTCCCTTTGCAGATTTAGATACCGATTATACAAAAACCACCCTTTCCGGCTATCTTGGAAGTATGTATACCTTTACCAAAAGTGCGGTACTCCAGGAAAATCCGGAGGATTTCACTTATTATACGCCGAAGAACCACTACACCACAACTTATTATGACACGGATTTTACCAATGCACGGGAGGGAAATCTTCTGATTACTCTGGATAATGTAGAACCGGTAAGCTGGTATCTGGTATTCATGGGGGGCGATGAAAAAATCACCCATGTCAACACCGATGTACAAAACGGCAGAACCCTTTGCATTATCAAAGACAGCTATGGAAACGCCCTTGTGCCTTATCTCACCCAGTCTTTTGAAGACATCTATGTCATTGATATGCGTTATTTTGATTTAAATGCAGTGACATTTCTAAAAGAGATCGGTGCAACAGATGTACTTTTCGCCATGAACACCTTTAGTGCAACCGGGAGCAACAGCGAGTGTCTGGAAACCATCCGGACACAGTAAGGAGAATCCAAAGCCATGCAAGAACTTATGTATCCCTTTGACAGCAGTTTTTTGCTTCGAAAACGAAAAAGTCTGAAAAAAGCCCTTTTCAGTCAGGAGTGCCAGCGTGTTGAAAAACGCATTGCGGTGCTGGGTGGGTGGACAACCAATGATATTGTGGACATGTTAGAGTTGTTTCTGCTGGATCAGGGGATTCAGCCCATCTTCTATCAATCGGAATATGCGCAATATTGGCAGGATGCCATGTTTCCACCGGAAGCCCTTGTGGCGTTTCAACCGGATCTGATTCTGATACAAACCTCCATGCGCAATATCACAGAAGCCCCACTTCCTCTTTCTGCTTCGGAGGCAGAGGTAAAAGCTGCTTTGGAACAACAGTATCAACATTTTGCACAGATGTGGGAGACACTACAAAACCGCTATCATTGCCCGATTATCCAGAATAATTTTGAACTCCCTCCCACCAGATTGCTTGGAAACCGGGATCGGTGGGATCCTCACGGGATGGTCTGGTTTGTGGAAGAATTAAACCGAAAATTCGGACAATATGCTGCGAGTCACAACGATTTCTATCTCCATGATATTCACTATCTCAGCGCAAGCTATGGCTTGGATCGTTGGCATGATGCAAGTTATTGGTATCTGTATAAATATCCTATGGCACTTCAGGCAATTCCGGAATACAGCTATCATCTGTCCAGAATCATTCGTTCTCTTTATGGGAAGAACAAAAAAGTGTTGGCACTGGATCTGGATAATACCCTTTGGGGCGGTGTCATCGGAGATGATGGAATCGAGGGCATTGCCATTGGTCAGGAAACCGCAGAGGCGGAGTGCTACAGTGCGGTGCAACGCTATTGCAAAGCCCAGAAGCAACATGGGGTACTTCTGACAATCTGCTCCAAAAACGAGCCGGAAAATGCAAAGCTTGGACTTTCCCATCCGGATTCTGTTTTGAAAGAAGAGGACTTTGTGACAATCTGCGCAAATTGGCAGCCAAAAGATCAGAATCTGGTGGCAACCGCAAACTCGTTGCAACTTCTCCCGGAGAGTTTTGTTTTTGTGGATGACAATCCGGCAGAACGGGAGATTGTTTCCGGACAGATTCCGGGGATTGCGGTACCGGAATTTGACTCTCCCATGGAATGTATCCGGGTTCTGGATCATGCAGGGTATTTTGAGGCAACCACCCTCTCTCAGGCAGACGCAAGTCGAAGCGAGATGTATCGTGCCAATGCTGCACGGCAACAGTTTGCACAGACCTATGAAAATTACACAGAGTATCTTCTTGGGCTTTCTATGGAGGCGCAGATTGAAGACTTTACCCCGGTTTCCCTCCCCAGAATTGTACAGCTTACGAACAAGAGTAACCAGTTCAATCTGACCACAAGACGATATAGTCAGAGCGAGATGGAAACCATTCTACAGGACGATAGCTATCTTCGCCTTTCCGGCAGATTGGCAGATAAATTCGGCGACAATGGCATTGTATCCGTTGTCCTTGGAAAGCAGGAACAAGACGTGCTGCATATTCAGCTTTGGCTGATGAGTTGTCGTGTGTTAAAGCGTGATATGGAGTTTGCTATGCTGGATACCCTTGTACAAGGATGCCAAGAACGCCACATCAAAACCATCCTGGGATATTACTATAAAACCGTGAAAAATGCTATGGTCAAAGACCTCTACAAGACCTTTGGATTTACCAAAAAGCAAGAAAATGAGAACGGTGACAGCGTCTGGGAATTAGAGGTAGCAGGCTATCAGAAGAAAAACCATGTTATTACGGTCAACAAAGTAGAAAAAGAAAAGGAGAAAACCATATGAACCATGAAGAAATTCTGGAAAAGCTGAACGAAGTTTTCCATGAGGTGTTTGACGACGACAGCCTTGTTATTACAGAAACAACCACAGCGGATCAGGTAGAGGACTGGGACAGCCTTGCACACATCAGTCTGATTGAGGCAGTAGAGCAAGAATTCTCTGTAAAGTTTCGTATGCAAGAGGTTTCCGGTATGAAAAATGTAGGGGAGATGGTGGAAATCATCGCCAACAGAGCCGGAGAAACTGCAAAGAAGAAACGGGGATTTTTCCGCAGATAAAAGCGATAACATTAAGGCAACACCAAAAAAGCGAGAACAGCATTTTTTAGCTGTTCTCGCTTTTCACTTTATAAGAGAGAAATCTTCTTCTCTTTTTACTTTTTCGCAACCAGTTTCTGTAACGCTGCGATCAGTTCCAGATCATCCTGATTGACACGCAGATTGGTTTCAATCTTCTTTCCCTCCGCAGTTGTCACACTGACAGCC
>CAYXKI010000036.1:0-11881 GCA_964465095.1 uncultured Ruminococcus sp. | reverse complement strand
GAGTGCATACTTTGTGTATGCACGAGCATTTTTGTAAAATATGACGGAAAATATGCAAGCAGATGACGTGCAAAGCCGTCAGGCGGTCTTTGTGCGGTATCGCCTTAGAACTTATTCTCATAGGAGAGCAAGTTCTTATACGGATGACCCGTAAATAAAGAGGTATGGAGGAAGAAAAAATGGAAAAAGAAGAAATCTTCGAAAAACTCAAGGAACTGGTTGTAGATCAGCTAGGCGTAGATGACGATGAAGTAACAATGGATGCAAATATTCAGGAAGATCTGGGTGCAGATTCTCTGGATGTTGTTGATCTGGTTATGTCCGTTGAAGAGGAGTTTGGTGTAAAGATTGCTGACGAAGAGCTGGAAGGCATCAAGACTGTTGGCGATATCGTAAACTACATCGACGAGAACAAGGAATAAGAGAGTCTTATTCTGCGGAAAGAAAGCCGGGAACGCTTTGGTGGCGTTTCCGGCTTTTTGCGGTTTTTGCGTGTTTGCTATTGATTCGTTGAAAACGTTCCACTGGAACATTTTCAAGGGTTTCCCGTTCTATGGCGTCTAGAAAGGGAGAGCGGTCTTGTTCGCTCTCCCTCGAAATCCTGTCGGATTTCTCACCCTCTTCGCCGCGCGCATGAGTATTGCGCAGAGTGTTTCGCTGCCTGCGGGCAGCGACAAGGGCTTCTCGCCCTTGACCTCGGCAGCATTTTTGACAAAATTGCTGCACCAAAAAACTTTTATGCCTTGGGCTTTTTTGATATGCAAAGTTACCTCACATCGGCAACGTTTTTTGAAAATGTTCTGATGGAACATTTTCAACGAGAAAGTACAGTCCCTTTCCCATACACATCTATTTAAAAAAGTTGACTTTTTTCATGAAATCGGTTATAATGAAAAAGTATAGGCGATATCCCTTGAAGGCAATCTCACACAAAGCCCTCTTGTCAGAAAAGGCAGGAAGAAATTGCATCGGCTTTGCGTGAGCGTGCCGGAAAAATCAGGCAGCAAAGGCTGCCTTGGAGTCAGGACGATTTTATGAAAATATGGAAAGAAATTTATCAATATCGGCAGATGATTTTCAGCTTGGTGAAAAAAGATCTGCGTGGTCGCTATAAGGGGTCAGTACTGGGCTTTCTCTGGACATTTATCAATCCCTTAATGCAGCTTGTGGTGTATACTTTTGTTTTTACGTATATTATGAAAGCCGGCATTGAACGGTATTATCTCTATCTCTTTGTGGCACTTGTGCCGTGGATTTTCTTCTCCAGTGCCATTACTGGTGGTTCAAGTTCCATTGTGGCACAAAAAGATCTGGTGAAAAAAATCTACTTCCCACGAGAGGTAATCCCCATTTCTTATGTGACAAGCTGTTTTGTCAATATGCTTTTGTGCTTTTGCATTATCTTTCTGGTTATGCTTGTGGCAGGGATCCCCTTTCGCCCTCTGGCACTGCTTTGCTTGCCTGTGGTGATGATTGTGGAATATCTCCTGGCACTTGGTATGGCAATGCTCTCCTCTGCAATTACCGTCTATTTTCGGGATCTGGAGCATATCTTAGGCATTGTCACCATGATCTGGATGTATATGACCCCGATTTTTTATTCCATTGATATGATCCCCGAAAAGCTTCGGTTTATTTATCATTTGAATCCCATGTCCTCTGTCATTAGCTGTTATCGGGATGTGCTCTACTCTGCAAAAGTTCCGGATCTTAGCAGCTTGCTGGAGGCAGCGGTGCTTGGCGTTTTCTTCTTGGTTGTGGGAATGCTTGTGTTCGGGAAATTGAAAAAGGGCTTTGCGGAGGAATTGTAAATGGAACAGGAACAGACAAATCTCCCTCTTGATGAAAATGTCATTGTGGTGGACAATATAAAAAAGCAGTTCAAAGTCTATCTGGACAAAGGGCAAAGCTTTAAAGAACGGCTGCTGTTTCGGAATCGGAGACGGCACGAGGAACGACAGGTGCTGCAAGGGATTTCTTTCACGGTAAAACGTGGAGAGGCTGTGGGCTTGATCGGACACAATGGCTGTGGAAAAAGCACAACCTTAAAGCTTCTCACCCGGATTCTCTATCCGGACAGCGGAACGATTCAGATTCAGGGGCGTGTTTCCAGTCTGATTGAACTTGGGGCAGGCTTTCACCCGGATATGAGTGGCAGAGAGAATATTTACACCAACGCTGCAATTTTCGGACTGACCAAGCGGGAAATTGATGACCGTCTGGAAAAAATCATTGCATTTTCGGAACTGGAAGAATTTATCGACAATCCGGTGCGAACCTATTCCTCCGGAATGTATATGCGTCTTGCGTTTTCTGTGGCAATCAATGTGGATGCAGATGTTTTGCTGATTGATGAGATCCTTGGGGTTGGCGATGCAAACTTTCAGGCGAAGTGCTTTAATAAGCTGCGAGAAATCAAAGCAAGAGGTACGACTATTGTAATCGTCTCCCACTCTCTGGGACAGATTGAACAGATTTGCGAGCGTTCTATCTGGATTCACGAGGGGAAAATCCGCAAGGAAGGACCTGCCAGAGAGGTGGACCTGGAATATATGGAATATATGGGCGAAAAAATGCAGGAGAGTGCCAAAAAGGAACTTGCTGCAAAAGAGTCGCCTACAGAAGAAGAACAGACCCAGCAGGAGAAAAAACGCTGGGGCAACGGCAACGCCAGAATCGGGCAGATTCGTCTGTTGGATCAAAGTGGCACGGAGCAGAAAGTATTCCGAACCGGAGAAAAAATCACAGTGCAGCTAGACTATCACGTGAAAAAGCCGGTACAAGATGCGGTGTTCGGAATTGGCATTTTCCGTCAGGATCAGGTACAGTGCTATGGCACAAATACCAGAATTGATAAACTGGATGTCTTTGATCTCACAGAGGACGGAACGATGAAACTGGAACTTTCGGAAGTACAGCTTTTGCCGGGAACGTATACCATTGACCTTGCCATCGAATGCGGAGACGGCATTCCGGTGGATTATTACAAAGAAGCAGCAACAATCCAGATGACATCCTCTACGGGGGATGTGGGTGTGATGCGGATACCGCATACATGGGGATAACTTCTTACTCCCGGAGAAAGGAGCAACTATGGGGAATATAGAACAGTTCTGGCAGGAGATTCAACAGCAGAAAGGAATTGGCGGATTTCTCCGTCGCCGGTTGTTGGGACGGCTGATGGTACATCTGATTGATGTGGAACAGCAACAGGAATCTTTGCAGGAACAATTGGAATATCAGAAACAGGTACAACAGGACGCACTGCGAACCCAGGACGTTTTGCGTGGGGACTTTGAACAGTCCTGCGTGAATCTGCGGAATAACAACGCTGCCTTGTCTACCCTTCAGAGCAATCTGGATTGCGTAAAGGTGCAGATAAGACAAATCGAGCGACAGCCCAGACAGGTGGCAGCACCACAGGCAGAAGTACCGCAAGGGGAAAATATAGCTGCTCCGGTGTCTGCTCCGTCGTCGTCGCAGACCTATGATACCATTGAATATTTCGACTTTGAAAACCATTTTCGTGGTTCTGTGGAACAGATCAAAGAGGCACAGCGGCAATATCTCCCCTATTTTCGTGGAAAGCACCATGTGCTGGATCTGGGCTGTGGCAGAGGGGAGTTCTTGTCCTTGATGCAGGAAGAACACATTCCGGCAGAGGGGGTGGATCTCTACGAGCCTTATGCGGACTATTGTACCATGCAAGGGCTACAGGCAGCTTGTGGAGATGGCATTGCCTATTTGCAGGAAATGGAACAAGTAGACGGCATCTTTGTGGGACAGGTGGTAGAACATCTGACTCCGGAACAGATCCTCACTCTTTGTCGGGTTGCCTATGAAAAGTTGGAGGAGGGTGGCTGTATTGTCATCGAAACTCCCAATCCCACTTCCTTGTCCATTTACACCAATGCTTTTTACATTGATCCCTCTCATGTGAAACCGGTACATCCACTGACTATGGAGTACTATCTGGAGAAAACAGGCTTTTCCAAAATGGAATTGTTATACCCGGAAAGCAGCAAACCGGCACAGAAAATCCCGGAACTTGTCTGCCCGGGAGAAAATGTTGCAGAATTTAACGCCGCTGTACAAGAAGTTGCCCGGATGCTTTACGGCAGCCAGGATTATGCGGTGATTGCATATAAATAGCGTAACCTTTCAGAAAGGATGGAATAGTATGGCAAATCAGGCAAATTCGCCGATTCAGGTAACAGAAATTATGGAGAGTATTCGTGCGGAAATCAAGGAAAAGGGCTATAGCAGCGATATGCTTTCTTTTGCAGATGTCCCAAGCGATCCGGAAAGCGGTGATTTTTCCGAGCGGTTTGATGCAGATATGCTTCACGGCAATGTACAGTATGTCAACGCCAATCACCGTGTGGATCCTTATCGCCCTTTGCAGGGAAATCCTGTTGCGGTCTTTTTCAAAAAGGTCATCCGTAAGCTTGTCAGCTTTTATGTAGAACCTTATGCCGCAGAACAGAGCAGTCTGAACGCCAATGTGGCACAGGCACAGGCACAGATTGAACTGTATATCCAGGAGTCCAGAATGCATAGCACCAAGGTGCTGTTAGAGCGGATTGAGGCGTTGGAATTGCAGCAGAAGAACTCCAAAATTGCCATGGAACAAATGCAGGCACAGATCGCCTTGCTTCAGGCGCAGTTGACAAAGGAGGACACAAAGTGAAGGTACTCCAGCTTCTGCCGACGATGGGGATGGGAGATGCCATTGGGAACGATGTTCTGGCACTGTCTAAGGTTCTGCGGGATATGGGCTTTCAGACGGGAATTTATGCGGAAACCGTGGACAAGCGACTGCCGGAGGGGACTGCCCAGAACGTCAGCCGGATGCCAAAGCTGACCGGCGAGGATGTGGTGCTTTATCATATGTCTACCGGCACGGATCTGAGTTTTTCTCTGGAAAATCTGCCTTGTCGGAAGCTGATGATTTTTCATAATATCACACCGCCGAAATATTTCAAGGGCTATAACGAAACTTTGACAGAGATTTCTGAGTATGGAATGCGAGGACTTTGCCATCTGGCAGACAAAGTAGACGGCTGTATGACCGATTCTGCTTATAACGCCCAGGTGCTCAGAGACTTTAATTATCGCTGTCCTATTACTGTCCGCCCGATTCTGATCCCCTTTTCGGATTATGCCAAAGCCCCCGACCCGGAGGTAATGGCACGGTATGAAAATGACGGCTATACCAACTTTGTCTTTGTGGGGAGAATTGCCCCCAATAAAAAGCAGGAAGATGTCATCCGCAGTTTTTACTGTTATCAAAAATATTGTAATCCAAAATCTCGTCTGTTTCTGGTAGGTTCTTATACCGGGATGGAACACTATTATCACCGTCTGCGGCGATATGTGGGGGCACTGGAACTGGATCACGTGGTGTTTACGGGACACATTCCCTTTGCACAGATTCTGGCATATTATCATCTTGCGGATATTTTCCTTTGTATGAGTGAACACGAGGGCTTTTGTGTGCCCTTGGTTGAGGCGATGTATTTCGGGGTACCGATTCTGGCATATAACTCTTCTGCCATATCCGATACTTTGGGTGGAAGTGGCATTCTGTTGGAACGCAACGATCCCATGGAGGCGGCGTTGATGGCAGACCGGGTATTAAAGGATAAGGAATTGCGCCGGGAAATTCTTGCAGGACAGCGAAAGCGACAGCAGACCTTTGCCTACAGCGAAGTGCGGAAGATTTTTCAGGCACAGTTGGAGGAATTTATTGCACAAACGCCTATTCCGTCAAAACGGCGAGGTCGTCGTTAGAAAGGCGAAATTTCTTTTCACGGAGGTGAAAGAATATAATGAAAAAAATCGGATTTGTAATCCCTTGGTATGGGGAGAATATTCCCGGCGGTGCAGAGATGGAACTGCGTGAGGTGGCAACCCATTTGCAAAAAGCCGGGGTAGAGGTAGAGATTCTCACCACTTGCGTGAAAGAATTCACTGCCGATTGGAACGAAAACTACTACGCCGCAGGAACTGCTATTGTGGATGATATTGTAGTACGTCGGTTCCCGGTACGTCGCCGGGATGCGGCAGCTTTTGATCGTGTCAACCGGAAACTGATGCAAGGGCAGCATATTTCTTTACAGGAAGAACAGACCTTTTTGGAAGAAATGGTCAACAGTCCGCAATTGTATGAATATCTGGAGGCTGCCCAGGATACCTATGGGCTTTATGTTTTCATCCCCTATATGTTCGGGACAACGTATTACGGGATGCAGGTCTGCCCGGAAAAGTCCGTGCTGATTCCCTGTTTCCATGATGAGGCATATGTCTATCTGCGTTCTTTCCGTCAGGCATATATCAAGGCTGCCGGAATGATTTATAATGCTGCACCGGAAATGGAACTTGCCAATAAGGTGTATGATTTCAGCACAACAAAACAGATTTGTATGGGAATTGGTATGAATACGGACATTTCCCCGGATGCTGCGGCATTCCGGAGGGATTATCAGATTGACAAGCCCTTTTTGCTTTATGCCGGGAGAAAAGACACCGGAAAAAATGTGCACACGCTGTTGCGGTACTTTGCAGAGTATAAACGTCGCCACGAAAGCGACTTGCAGCTTGTGCTGATTGGTGGGGGAAAGATTGACATTCCCGTTTCTGTACAGGAGGATGTCTACGACCTTGGCTTTGTGACACCCCAGGATAAATATAACGCCATGGCTGCGGCAGAACTGCTTTGTCAGCCCTCTCACAATGAAAGCTTTTCTCTGGTAATTATGGAGAGTTGGCTTTGTGGCAGACCGGTGCTGGTACACGCAAAATGTGCGGTAACCAAGGACTTTGCAAGACGTTCCAACGGTGGATTGTATTTCCGGGATTACTTTGAGTTTGAGGGCTGTGTAGAGTATATTCTGGAACACCCCGAAATTGCCCGACAGATGGGAGAAAATGGGGGACAGTTTGTCCGGGAGAATTTTGACTGGTCTGTAATTGTAGAAAAATATAAGGCTTTCTTTGCAGAACTGATGGGAGAGTGAAACTATGAAGCGCATAGCCATTGTAAACCAGCGTTATGGACTGGAGGTCAACGGCGGATCGGAATATTACGCAAGGCTGATTGCAGAACGTTTGGCAAATCGTTATGAAGTAGAAGTTCTGACCACAAAAGCTGTGGACTATACCACATGGAAAGATTGGTATGCCAGAGATGTGGAGACCATTCACGGCGTAACCGTCAGACGGTTTCCTGTGGAACAACTGAGAGCCAGAGACTTTAACAGCTATAACGAGGCGTATCTGAAAGAACTGGAAAAGGGACAGCGAAGCCTTGTAAAAGAGCGTACTTGGTTTGAAAAGCAAGGTCCGTTTTCTCCGGCATGTATTCACTATATCCGAAAGCATAAAAATGACTATGACGTGTTTATTTTTGTCACTTACCTGTACTACCTGACAGTAATGGGTCTGCCGGAGGTGGGAAACAAGGCGATTTTCATTCCCACCGCCCACGAAGAGCCTTATTTGCATTTTCAGACTTATGAGCGGTTGTTTACACTACCCAAGGCATTTGTGTTCCTGACAGACGAAGAGCGGAAACTTGTGCGGCGGCAATTCCCGAAAACCGAGCCGATTCCTTGCGCTGTTATGGGAACAGGGGTGGATATTCCCTGTAAGCCTGACCCGGCACAATTCCGCAAGCAATATGGCATTACCGACCCGTATCTGATCTATGTAGGACGAATTGACGAGGGCAAGGATTGCCCGATGTTGTTCAAGTACTTTATGGAGTATAAAAAACGCTGTGGCGGCAATCTGAAACTGGTGCTGATGGGAAAAGCGGTCTGCCGCATTCCAAAGCACCCGGATATTCTCCCCTTGGGCTTTGTACCGGAGGAGGATAAGTTTCACGGCATTGCCGGCGCAAAGGCATTGGTGCTCCCCTCAAAGTTTGAGAGTCTGTCTATTTCCGTTCTGGAATCTATGTCCCTTTCTGTGCCGGTTCTGGTAAATGGCGCTTGCGCTGTTCTGAAAGGGCATTGCACCAAGAGTAACGGCGGCTTGTACTATCAGAATTATTTTGAATTCGAGGGTGCGGTGGAATATCTTTTGCATCACCCGGTGGAATATATGCAGATGTGTGCCAATGCGAGAGCGTATATTGATGAAAATTATGATTGGAACGTGATTATGGAACGCTTTTCTGAGGTAATTGAACAAGTAAGCGGCACCACAACCAAACGGGATTCCGTCTGACAGGAGGACAAAAAAGAGGTATGAATTTGTTTGCAGGTGTCGTTTTGCTGGGAGTACTTCTGGCAATCCTGACTGTAGGGGCCTGGCTTCGGAAGAGCAATGTTCTGGAAATTCTGGTGCTGGGGGTTGTCTATTGGTTCTGCGCTTGGGTCGTGGCAGGAATGGGACTGTTTGTTCTGGATGAATTCCGCCTGTTCCGCTGTGGCTGTGCAACGCTTGGAGTTATCGCCATCACCTTTGTGGCAGCGGTTCTCGTCAGACGAAAACGAGATAGCGTTTCGTGGCAAAAGCTGATTGAACCGGAATGGGATATCCGAGGCTATTGGATCCCGATTTTGCTTTGCGGCTGCGGTCTGGTACTGGTTGCCGTAAAGCACGGCTATTTCGGCATGGGACAGGATGAGGGCGTTTATCAGACTGTTGCCATTAACTTTATGAACGGCTTAACGGATCGCCAACAGGATTTCTCGGAATATCATCTTCTGAGTGAAGAACAGCAAAAGGAATTTTTATCCTATGTGCAAAACCGATTGGTAGGTTATGACCTGAATCCTGTGGAATATCCGGATACGGTCTATGATACCACTGTCAGTTCTGTTTCCGGGATTTATCATGGCATCCCGACTTATGCTTCTATTCTGGCAATGTGGGGAACGCTTTTCGGAATGGCAAAAATGCAAGGGGTACAGACCCTGTTTTACTGCTGTACGATTTTTCTGGTGTGGTTTACCTGTCGCAATCTGAATCTGAAAAAAAGTTCCGGATTTCTGGCTTGTGTCGTAACCGCAGCTTCTCCTATTGTCATCTGGGTGGCAAAGTCCGCACTGACAGAGGGCTTTTTGGGGGTATTGATTATCCTGTTCCTCTTCTTGCTTACCGATGCGGCACACCCGGAGCGGCAGTGGACTTCTATTGTTCCCATTGCAGTTTTTGGCTGCTTTCACGTGTCGAT
Source organism: uncultured Ruminococcus sp. (assembly GCA_964465095.1). Taxonomy (GTDB): domain Bacteria; phylum Bacillota; class Clostridia; order Oscillospirales; family Ruminococcaceae; genus Ruminococcus_C. Next base: position 2,697 of record CAYXKI010000036.1, on the reverse strand, counting down.
TTATACCATGCTTCCCTTGTTCTTGGTGCTCTACGGCGGAATGTACTGGCTTACCCGGCGGAAATGCTTTGCAATTCTCATGCCGGTGACGGTGCTTGGCTATCTTGCAAGCTTTTTTGCAATGCGTCATGTACAGCCTTTCTACACCATGAACAATTACCGTTCGATTTTCGTTGCCGGGATTTCTCAGTGGTCGCTGATCTGGCTTATTCCCTTAGCGTGCGGAATCGCACTGGTGGCGTGTGGGGTCTATGTTCTTCTGGTGCGAAAGTTTGTACATCAAAAATATGCAGACCTGACTCCGACGGCATATCTGGAAAAAGTAAAGCAATCTCGTTTTGGCTTTGTCTTGGTGGAATTTCTTCTGGTTCTTTTGGTACTGTACATTCTTTTGAAGTGCCTTGTTTCCGGGAATATTCTCGCTACGTTCCGCAGCAGCACATTCTGGGGCTATGCTTGTTGTAGCGGAGTCTTTCTTCTGGCAATTGCCTGGATTGTTGGCGTGGTGAAACCACGGCTTTATCTGGAGTCGCCCCAGAAGCTTGTAATTCTGGTAACCGCATTTTATTGTATTCTGTTCTATAGCGCATTCTTGCGGTTTCAGGTGGACTATTTCTATTATTATGGCAGATATCTTGCCCCGTATCTCTCTGTGGCGGCACTGTTTGGTGCCATTACACTGGATCGTTTCCGCTGTCGGACAACGCTTCCGGTGGCAGTGGCAGGACTTGTTGTGGTTGCCCCCTATGACCGCTTTTTGTCCCTGATGCAGGACGACACCAGAATGTCTTGGGATGTTCTGGAAGAAACTGCCGGGGAAATCACGGAAAATGATTGCGTGATTGTGGATAGCGAGAGTATGTGGACGCTGTTTCTCCCCATTCGTGCAATGACCGGTGCGGCAATGTATCCGGTACTTGGGGGAGATGTTACCGCTCAGGCGGAGGAATTGTCTGCACAATATGATAACGTGTATTATATCGGCAGTAACGACTGGACAGAGGAGTTTAATGCCCGGTTTACGCTGATTTATGAGAACCCTGTGGAAATAGTCACCGACGACAATGTCAGCGGCAGAGGAAAGATTTTCCCCTTCCCCTTGGCATATCAGGAAAGCACCGAAAGCGTCACCCTTTATCGCTATGCTTCCAATCGACTTTCTTATGCAGCAGCCGATAGCGCCACCTTGGAATTTCGTGGTTTTGGATCACTGGAAAACGAGTTTTTCTGGTCGATAAGCGAGGACGCTGCGGTTCGTTGTCAGTTGGAACAAGAGGATTATACTTTGACACTGACCATGGGCTGTATGATGCCACTGGAGACCTTGGGGATAGACACTTATCCGGTGACAATCCTGATCAATGGGGAAGAAGTTGGTACGGTAGAGGTTGACGCAGAAAACAACGGCGACAGCCTTTCTCTGGAAGTTCCTGCACAGGCGATTGCAGAGGGAGAGAACATCGTTACCCTGCAATGTGACCTCTGGGCTGCAAGCCTTGTGGCAGAGGGAGACGGCAGAACCCTTGGCTTCCCTCTGAAAGCATTGACATTCCAAGAGTAATCGAGAAAAGGAGTAAGCACATGAAACTAATTATTCAGATTCCCTGTTATAACGAGGAAGAAACGTTGGAACTTGCCTATCGTGATCTTCCGAGAGAAATTCCGGGGATTGATACCGTCGAATATCTGATTATCAACGATGGCAGTAAGGACAATACGGTACAGCGTGCCAGAGAACTTGGCTTCCATCACATTGTTTCTTTCCGGAGAAATAAGGGCTTGGCACGTGGCTTTATGGCAGGTCTGGATGCCTGTCTGCGACTGGGTGCAGACATTATCGTCAACACCGATGCAGATAATCAATATTGCGGTGCAGACATTGAAAAGCTGGTGCGCCCGATTCTGGAAGAAAAAGCGGATATGGTCATCGGCGAACGTCCTATTGACGAAACGGAACACTTCTCCTGGAAGAAGAAAAAGTTTCAGCATCTTGGAAGCTGGGTGGTTCGTGTGGCATCCCACACCGATGTACCGGATGCCCCAAGCGGATTCCGTGCATATTCCAGAGAGTGTGCCATGCGGATGAATGTTGTCAACGAGTACACCTATACTTTGGAAACCATTATTCAGGCAGGACAGTCCAAGATGGCGGTTTCCTCTGTTCCCATCCGTACCAACCCGGAAACACGTCCCTCACGTCTGTTTTCCAGTATGTGGCGGTATATGAAGCGTTCCGCTTCTGTAATCATCCGTTCTGTGGCAATGTATCGTCCGTTGCAGTTCTTCTGTACCATTGGAATGATTCTGTTTTTGTTGGGCGTGATTCTGGGCGTGCGCTTTTTGGTGTTCTTCTTTATGGGATCTGGCAGCGGTCACGTACAGTCTCTGATTTTGACGGCAGTCTTTTTGCTGATCGGATTCCAGACCATTACCCTTGGACTTCTGGGAGATACGGTTGCAGCAAATCGTAAACTGCTGGAGGATATTCAGTTCCATGTGCGGAAGATGGACTATGATGGCGTGGAAGTGAAAGAGAAAGAAAAAGAAAAAGGCGAAACAAAGTAAGAGTTTAAAATTAAGGTAGCACAGACATTCGTTGAAAATGTTCCACCGGAACATTTTCAAGGGTAAGGCTTTGGGTTACATCTAGAAAGGGAGAACGGTCTTGTTCGTTCTCCCTCGAAATCCTGTCGGATT
>CAYXKI010000035.1:0-11992 GCA_964465095.1 uncultured Ruminococcus sp. | reverse complement strand
ACAGAAACTTTTCCGAGAATTCGTGTCGGTGTGGGGGCAAAGCCCAATCCACAATATGATCTGGCAGACTGGGTGCTTTCGAAATTTACGGATGAGGAGATGGCTGCGTTGCAGCCGGCACTGGAACAGGCTGCGGATGGTGCAAAGCTGATTGTGGCAGGAAAGATGGATCAGGCGATGAATCAGTACAGTTCGTGAGAAAGGGAGATAGTGTATGCAATTTTTTGCAGAAACTTTTGAGGCACTTGCATCCTATCAGGCATTGCGCAAAGCACAGGAAAATCACATTACCCCTGTGTCCTTTACCGGATTGTCACAGATCCACAAGGCACATTTGCTTACTGCCCTTTGCAAGACAACCACTGCGCCGATTCTTGTAGTAACCGGAGGAGAGGCAGAGGCAAGGCGACTGCGGGATGATCTCTGTGGGATGTTGGAGGACGCTTTGGCAGTTTTGTTTCCGGCGAAAGAACTGCTACTTGTTCCTACAGAGGGGGCAACGCCGGTATATGAACATGCCAGACTTGCAGCGTTGACGGCTTTGTCACAGAAAACCTGTAAGATTGTATTGACCAGTATTGAGGGCTTATTGCAACCAACCATATCCCGGACACAGTTGGAATCCAATACGGTCCTTTTGCATTCCGGGGATACTGTGGATCTGGAAGAACTGATCCAACGACTGACTGCCTGTGGGTATGTGCGGAGTACCGGAGTTTCCGGACCGGGACAGTTTTCGGTACGAGGGGATTTGCTGGATGTGTTTCCAATTCAATTGGAAAATCCGGTGCGTGTGGAATTCTGGGACGATGAAATTGACACGATTTCCTACTTTGACGTAGAAACCCAGCGACGTAGCGACAGCATCTCTTCGCTCTGTATTCCACCGGCGAGAGAAACCCTTTGCAATCCGACTGCCCTTGCAGAACGTATCCGGAAACATGGGAAATCTCTTCGGGGAAAGCGTGCAGAACTTGCACGGGAGAATCTGTATCGGGATGCAGACCGATTGGAGGCAGGGCTTCCTCTTGCCCATCTGGATAAATATGCCCCTCTTTTGTGGGATACGCCACCGCTTCTTCTGGATTATGGAATGGAAACGGTTGTATTCAGTGAATACGGTGCAATTATGGACAGCCAGCAGGGTGTTCTGACGCAGTATCAGGAAGATTGCAGGCTGCTTCTGGAGGAGGGCAATCTCTGTCGGGGATTAGAGGGCTATTATCAGAATCCGGCAGAGGTGCAACATCGGATGCAGGGAATGTTTCAGTTGTATCTGAGTAATTTCCTTCAGGGCGGAGAACACGTAGCCTATGAGAAACTACTAAGCGTCGAAGCCTTGCAAAACGCCTCTTGGGGCGGAGAACTGCGACAGCTTACAGAGGACTTGCAGGAGTATTGTCATCGTGGCTATTGCACAATGCTTTACGCCGGTAGCGAGAAAACGTTGCCGATTTTGCAGCAGGATTTGCAGGAGAGTGGCATTTCCTGTGAACTTGCAAAGGTTGATAGTGTCTGGAAGTCGGGGACTGTTTATCTTCATGCCGGTAGCCTTTCCGGAGGGTTTGAATATCCGGAGATCAAAACTGCACTGATTTCTCAGACAAAGGCACTGAAATCCGCAAAATCCGGGAAAAGAAAACAAAAACATCGTGGAGAAGAAATCCGTACTTTGGCAGATATTACCCCCGGAGATCTTGTGGTACATGCACTTCATGGAATCGGTAGATTTTTGGGAATTCGGAAATTGGAACTGGAGGGAGTCACAAAGGACTATATCACCATCGAATACGCCGGGAAAGAGAATCTCTATGTACCGGTGACACAGTTGGATATGGTGTCAAAATATATCGGTCCCAGAGAAGATAGCGGTGTGAAACTTAGTCGCTTGTCCTCTCCGGAGTGGCAGAAAACCAGAAACAATGTCCGCCGTGCGGTAAAGGATATTGCAGACGAATTGTTGGCACTCTATGCCAAACGGGAAAAGACAAAGGGCTTTGCGTTTTATCCCGATGATGAGGTGCAGCGAGAGTTTGAGGCGAGATTTCCTTATGTGGAAACAGAGGATCAGCTTGCAAGTGTGGAAGAAATCAAACAGGACATGGAACGGGAACGTCCTATGGACAGATTACTCTGTGGGGACGTGGGCTTTGGGAAAACAGAAGTTGCCCTTCGTGCTGCCATGAAATGTGTGATGAGTGGAAAACAGTGTGCAATTTTAGTCCCAACTACAGTTCTTGCTATGCAACACTATCAGACGGCGCTTCGACGGTTTGAACAGTTCCCGGTGAATGTTGCGATGCTGTCTCGCTTTGTAACGCCAAAACAGCAGAAACAAGTTCTGGAGGAACTGAAAAACGGGAAAGTGGATATTGTCATTGGTACCCACAGACTGGTGCAAAAGGACGTGAAGTTCCACGCTCTGGGGCTTGCCATTGTAGACGAGGAACAGCGGTTTGGCGTGGCACACAAGGAGAAATTCAAAGAGATGTTCGCCGGGGTAGATATGCTGACGCTGTCTGCTACGCCGATTCCCAGAACCCTGAATATGGCGATGAGCGGTATCCGGGATATGTCCGTCATTTCACAGCCCCCGGAGGATCGTTATCCGGTACAGACTTATGTAATGGAATACAGCGAGCCGGTAATTTATCAGGCAATTCAACGAGAATTGAAACGAGATGGACAGATCTATGTGATTCACAACCGTGTGGAAACCATTCAATTTGCTGCTGCAAAGCTGCAAAAGCAATTTCCTGATGCCCGTGTGGTTCTGGCACATGGGCGTATGAGCGAGGCGGAACTGTCTGAGGTGTGGCGAAAGCTTGTGGAACATGAGGCGGATATTCTTGTTTGTACGACAATTATTGAAACCGGTGTGGATGTGCCCAATGTAAACACTTTGATCATCGAAAACGCAGACCGCTTTGGATTGAGTCAGTTATATCAGCTTCGAGGGAGAGTGGGACGCTCTAACCGCAGAGCATATGCATATTTTACCTTTCAACGAGATAAGGTGTTGCGAGAAGAATCCGCCAAGCGATTGGCTGCTATGCGGGAATTTACCCAGTTTGGCAGCGGTTTTCAGATTGCCATGCGAGATCTGGAAATTCGTGGGGCAGGCAGCCTTTTAGGTGGCAGACAACATGGACATATGGAATCGGTCGGGTATGATATGTATCTTCGCCTGTTGAATGAGGCAGTTGCTGAGGCAAAAGGAGAGCCAATTCAGAAAACCGCAGAGTGCACGGTGGATATTCAGATTGATGCCCACATTCCGGAATACTATATGGAGAGTCTGAGCCAGCGGTTGGAGATGTATCGGAAAATCGCAAAGATTCATACCGCAGAGGAAGAAACAGATTTGTTGGATGAACTGATTGACCGCTATGGAGAACCGCCAAAGGAAGTTGTGGGACTGATTCATGTTTCCAGACTTCGTAACACCGCAGCAACGCTTGGCATAACGGAAATCAATCAGCGTAGTGGCGTGATGTATTTCTATCTGGAGCATCCAACCAAAGAGATGATTACCGCTTTATCCAAGGAATATCGGGGCAGAGTTCTCTTTGGTAGCGTGGGACGAAGCTATCTTGGGGTACAGGTGGAAAAAGATGCCCCATTGGAACTGATGCGACAAGTTCTGTGGATTTTAGGCAATGCATAAGGCAACACCGTTAATTGTCACATTTTTGTGAATTTCGGCGATTTCACAAGAATTCCAAGGCGCAATTTAGGCAAAATGTGCATAGACAAGAATCGGAAATTGTGATATAATGAACCATATGAAGATTGCAGCAGAGTGCCTTTGGGCGCTTTGCGATTGAATTAGGAGGAGACAAATGATGAAAATGAAAAAAATGTTGGCTGCTTTTGCAGCATCTGCTGTTGCAGCCGTTTCTGTTGCTGCATGGACATTTAGCGCAAGCGCACTGGACGCTGTAGAAGAAGCACCGTATACGGTATACATGGCAGTTTCTGCCGGCAATGAGCAGCAGTGGAATCCGGGCGACATGACAAGCACAGACGCAACAGTTACCGGGGATGGCGATTATAGCGTATCTGTTACTTTTGAGGCTGGTTCTTCTACCATCGACTACCTGAGCCTGGACTCTAACATTAACGTATATTCCTTCGTAGAAGAGGGTGGTGATCCTTTTACCGATGGTACTGCAAAGATCATCATCAAGTCCATTGAGATTCAGCACACAGATGGCACAACGGATTCTATCTCCTGGACAGAGTCCTCTACAGCACTGCGTACTTCTGATAACGGTACTTGCTTGCGTTACAGCCTGTTGGATAACTGGGGCGCTGGTACACACGAGAACAACATTGACACCGACCTGTCTAGCGCAAGCGGCGGTATTGCAGCCGGCGATTCTCTGGTTGTAAACTTCACAGTAAGTGGCATCAATGCAGGCGGCGGTATGGCTGAGACAACTGCTGCTGATGAGAGTGCAAGTGGTGATACCACAACCACAACTGCTGCCGGTGGGAATGATTCCACTAACAGCAATAGTTCTAATAATAGCAATAGCAACAGTTCCAGCAACTCTTCTAACAGCTCTAAGAACTCTAGCAGTTCTAACAGTTCTAACAGCAGTTCTTCTTCCAGCAACGACACCACTTCTCAGACCGGTGACTTCGGCATTGCCGCAGTTGTTCTGGGCGCAGTGGCAGCCGGTGCACTGGGTGTTGGCGCAGTAACTGCAAAGAGAAAGAAGTAAAAAGAGCGTTTTCGCTTGATTGATATCGAATTTTGATTGGAAAATCCCTGCCACATGACAGGGATTTTTCTTGGTTTATGGTGAGTTTTATGAAAACAGTACAGATATTCACGGACGGCGCATGTAGTGGCAATCCGGGCCCCGGTGGATGGGGCGCAATTTTGCGCTATGGCACGGCAGAAAAAGAATTATCCGGGGGAGAAAAAGAGACAACCAATAATCGGATGGAACTTTCCGGAGTGATTGCGGCATTGTCTGCGCTGAAAGAACCCTGTCAGGTGCTTCTGACAACAGATAGCAAATATGTGGTGGACAGCGTGACAAAAGGATGGGTTTATGGATGGCAAAAACGGGGCTGGATTAAGTCGGATAAAAAGCCTGCGTTGAATGTGGACTTATGGGAACAGCTTTTGCCATTGCTGGAACGACACAAGGTGACGTTTCATTGGGTGAAAGGACACGCCGGTCATCCGGAGAACGAACGCTGTGATCAGCTTGCAGTTGCCCAGAGAGATCGGAATAGTTAAGGCGACATCGTACAAAGACCGCCTAACGGCTTTGCCCTGCATCTACTTACAGAATTTCCACGGAAATTTTCCCCAAACCCCTTGCAAAATCATTTACTTTATGGTATGATTAAAACGAAGTTACACCACCGGAGAAGTGTGGTGTGCTTTAGAACTTGTTCTTATTTACAAAAAATACACATGCAAAGGAGATTTCTACCCATGCAGTACGGTTATTTCGACCTGAAAAATAAGGAATATGTCATTGACCATCCGGATACACCGGCACCCTGGGTCAATTATCTTGGCTCGCCGGAATATGGCGCAATGATTTCGAATAATGCGGCTGGTTACAGCTTTGTGAAATCCGGTGCAAATGGCAGAATCAGCCGTTTCCGCTTCAATTCCATGATGGCATTGCCGGGACGGTATATTTATCTGCGAGATAATGATACCAAGGACTATTGGTCTGCCTCCTGGCAGCCTGTTGGCAAGCCTCTGGACAGCTATAAGAGTGTGTGCCGTCATGGTACCGCATATACCGTAATTTCTGCGGAATATGCAGGCATTTCTTCTGAGGTGACTTACTATGTCCCCACAGGAGCAACCCACGAGGTATGGCGTGCTGTGATTACCAATCGCAGCGACAAGCCCAGAAACCTCTCCACATTTGGCTTTGTGGAGTTCACCAACGACAACAACTATGAGCAGGATCAGGTGAATTTACAGTACACCCTGTTTATCACCCGTACAAGCTTTGAGGAGAACAAGATTCTTCAGCACATCAACGAGAACAGCGGAAAGGACGAAACTGGTTCTAACCACAGAGAGCGTTTCTTTGGTTTGGTTGGCGCACCGGTTTCCGGCTATAACGGTAGCCTGGATGGCTTTATTGGTTCTTATCGCACCTATGCAAACCCGATTGCAGTAGAACAGGGCAAGTGCTCCGGAGAGATGAACTATAACAGTAACGCTTGCGGTGCATTGCAGAGTGATATTGTGCTTCAGCCCGGCGAGTCTAAGGAACTGATCTACGTTCTGGGACAGAAAGACAATGCTGCTGCCAACGCAATTCTGAAAACCTATGAGACTCCCGGTCAGGTAGATAAGGAAGTTGATGCATTGAAGGCATTCTGGCATGGAAAACTGGAGAATTTCCAGGTAGATACTCCTTCTGAGTCTTTCAACAACATGATTAATGTATGGAACGCTTACCAGTGCTTTATTACCTTTATCTGGTCAAGAGCAGCTTCCTTTGTTTACTGCGGTCTGCGGAATGGCTATGGCTATCGTGACACCGTACAGGACATTCAGGGCATTATCCACTTGGATCCGGAACTTGCTGCGGAAAAGATTCGCTTTATGCTTTCTGCACAGGTAGACAACGGTGGTGGTTTGCCACTTGTAAAGTTCAATCACAATGCCGGTCACGAGAATACCCCGGATGATCCGGAATATGTAAAGGAAACAGGACATCCTTCTTATCGTGCAGACGATGCTCTGTGGCTGTTCCCCACCATTTACAAGTATGTGGGCGAGTCCGGAAACAAGGCATTTTATGATGAAGTGATTGTATACGCAAATGGTGGAGAAGATTCTGTCTATAACCACCTGAAGCGTGCAATCCGTTTTTCCATGGAGCGTCTTGGGGATCACAATATGCCTGCCGGTCTTCATGCTGACTGGAACGACTGCCTGCGTCTTGGAAAGAAGGGCGAATCCACCTTTGTGGCGTTCCAGTTGTACTATGCAATGTCTATGATGCTGGATCTGGCAGAAGAGCGGAAGGACGAAGAATATGTGTCTTATCTGAAAAAGGTACAGAAGGCACTTGGAGAATCTCTGGAAGCTTGCTGGGATGAAGATCGCTTTATCCGTGGCATCCGGGAAGATGGCGTAGAAGTTGGCGCAAAGAAAGATCCGGAGGCTTCTATGTGGTTGAATCCGCAGAGTTGGAGCGTTATTTCCGGATTTGCATCCAAGGAACAGAGCGAAAAGGCAATGCAGTCTGTTGCAGAGATCCTGGACACCCCTTATGGTGCAAAGCTTCTGGATCCGCCTTATGTGGACAATTATTTTGATGGTGCATTGATGCATATCTTCAATCCTGATACCAAGGAAAACGGCGGTATCTTCTCCCAGTCTCAGGGCTGGCTGATTCTGGCAGAGAGCCTGCTGGGTCATGGTGATGATGCATTCCGTTATTTCGAGGAAAGTTCTCCGGCATCTATGAATGACAAGGCAGAACAGCGTGTTCTGGAGCCATATGTTCATGGACAGTTTACAGAGTCTACTGCTTCTCCTTATGCAGGACGTTCACACGTACATTGGCTGACCGGTACTGCTTCTACTGTTATGGTAGGCTGCGTAGAGGGTATCTGTGGTATGCGTCCGGATGCAGATGGATTGCACATTGCACCGTCGATTCCGGCAGCATGGAATGGATTTACCATGCAGAAAAACTTCCGTGGAAAGTCCTTGTCCATTACCGTCAAGAATCCGAATCACGTACAGAGTGGCGTAGCAAGCCTGACACTGAATGGTACAGCATTAGAGGGCGATTATGTTCCGGCATCTGCACTGGCAGAAACCAATACTATTGAGGTTGTATTGGGCTAAGACAATACAAACAATAGATAGATAAATTTCCACCCATCGGGCAGTATTTCCCGGTGGGTGGTTTTTGTGTGGGCTATGACTTGTACACCATAATCTTCTCTGCAATCTCTCGCAGAATGGGGGCGGCAACTTCGTTTCCATAGCCTCCGTCTTCTGCTAGTACCGTAACAGCGTATTGAGGATCGCTTGCAGGGAAAAATGCGGTGACCCAACCGTCATAATACTCTTCCCCATTGGCATCATATCGTCCGGTTTGTGCGGTGGAGGTTTTTGCTCCCATGGTAACAGATTCCGGCTTCCCCTGAAAGTCCGGGTCAGAAGCAGTATAACACATCAGCGTCCGGAGGTATTCTGCGGTTTCCTTGGAAATGCCGGATTCTGAAAGGGATTCCTCTTTTCGGAGGGCTGTTTTTCCGTCCTCTGTTATGCCTTTTACCAGCGTTACAGTTGGCAGTGTGCCATCTCCGGCAATGGCACAGGTCATTTGGGTAACCTGAATCGGTGTTGCAGTCAATTGCCCTTGTCCAAAGGAAAAGTTGGCTTGTTCCGCAGGCAGGGCAAGCTGTTTTAATGTGGGCAGCGTTCCACTGGAGGCGATCATGTTTCCGGTAAGCATGGTTTCTGTGCCAAATCCCAGTGCTGTGGCTGTTTCTAATAGGGCTTCCGCAGAAAGGGACTGTCCCAAAGCGATAAAATAGGGGTTACAGGAATTTCTCATGGCTTCTGCCATGGTCTCTATTCCATGCCCGGAAAGCAGATGACAGCGAAATATCTGAGAGGAAACAGAGACAGACCCGGTGCAATCCCATACAAAAGATCGCCCAAGGTTGGACTCTAAGGCGCAGGCAGCAGTGACAAGCTTGAAAATCGACCCTACCGGATAGGCGTAAAATGCACGATTGATGAGAGGACTGTTTTCGTCCTCCAATACGTCAACCAGATTACCGCTGTCATAGCTTGGAAAGCTTGCCAAAGCGAGAATCTCTCCGGTGTTAACTTCCATGACCACAACGCATCCTTTTTCCAATTTCGAACCGGCAGATTCACAGATTCGTTGGATTGTGCTGTCTAAGGTGGTGAGAATCCCATCGGTAGGGTTTCTCCCATAGCGCACTTGTATCGTCTCTCCGGAACGTGCGTTTCCCATGCCGTCAACTTGGTATGTGACACGCCAGCTTGCATCTACACTGCGTAGAATGCTGTCATAGGCGTATTCCAATCCGGAAACGCCGTTGCCATTTTCGTCTGTATAGCCGATAAGGTGCTGTGCCAATTGTGTACTTCCTGTGCGAAGCGGAATTTTGAAAACGGTAACATCTTCGCAGACAATGTCAGAGGAGAGAAGTTCCCACACAAAAGGCTTTCCTTTTTCTGCTTGGGCGAGAAAAGCCTCCTTGTCAGCTACAAAATCCCAGACGGCTGCAATTGCAGATTCTGTGGGATTGATTACAGCCATGCATTGTACTTTTTGGTTGACAAGGGGGATGCCGTTTCTGTCATAAATTGTCCCCTGTGCAGTTCCTGCAACAAGCGTTGTACTGCCTTGATTGGCGGCAGCTTCTTTGAGTTTCTGACTTCCTGTGAGAACGGACAGATTGACCGTCGCAACGCAGAACAACAGGACAAAACCAAGACGTACCCATAGAATCCGAACTTTTTCCATAAAATCTTCCCTCCGATTCGGAAAAAATGCTTTCAAATAGCTTTTCCGTTCGGCAGAAAGTTATACAGTTTTTTCTTCGGATGTTCCCTATAATATGCAATTTCCACAAATTACGACAATGTTTTGTGGAAATCATTTCTGATTTTTTGCAAAAACACTTGACGAATTCGAAAAAAAAGAGTATAATAAACAAAGAGGATTGTTGGATGACAATCCCGTTTCTGGAAATAAAAGGCGATCTTGCCTTATAAAGTAGGAAGGAGTATGTGCCCGCAGGCGTTGTTCCTGTGTCGGCACAGCATAGGTATTATGAAAAATATTCTGTTTGCTGCATCGGAATGTGTTCCGTTTATCAAAACCGGCGGTCTTGCGGATGTTGTCGGTGCACTGCCAAAGAACCTGAATCGGGACGAGTACGATGTTCGTGTCATTGTTCCTAATTACACCTGTATTCCTTGGGAATATCGGAGTCAGTTCCGCTATGTCAACCATTTCTATATGGATTATGGCAGACACGTAGAGAATGTCCATGTGGGAATCATGGAGTACATCTATGAGGGCGTACATTTTTACTTTATTGATAATGAGTATTACTTTAAGTGCGATCGTCCCTACAGCGATTCTACTCGTTGGGATATTGAGCGGTTTATTTTCTTCTCTAAGGCAGTACTTGCTGCAATGCCGGTGGTTGGATTCCATCCGGACATCATTCACTGTCACGATTGGCAGACCGGTATGATCCCGGTATTTCTCCGGAGTACATTTGCTTCTCACAGCTTCTACTGGGGAACAAAGAGTATTATGACCATTCACAATCTGAAATTCCAAGGGGTCTGGGATATCCGCCATTTTGTATACAATACAAATCTGCCGGATTATATGTTTACCCCGGACAAGTTGGAGTTTAAAAAGGATGCCAATATGCTGAAGGGTGGTCTGGTTTATGCGGACTATATTACCACCGTCAGTGAAACTTATGCAGAAGAGATCAAGACTCCTTATTATGGAGAACAGCTTGATGGCTTGCTTTGCGCAAGATCGAGATCTCTGCGTGGAATTCTCAATGGCATCGATTATGATGTCTACAATCCGGAAACCGACCCGAAGATTCCGGTACAGTACAGTGCAAAGAATGCGGTTGCAAAAAAGAAAGAGGCAAAGCGTGCTTTGCAGGAAGAACTGGGCTTGCCGGTGGATGAGAACAAGTTTATGATTGCAATTATTTCTCGTCTGACCGACCAGAAAGGCTTGGATCTGGTAGACTGGATTACTGATCGGATTACCGATGAATTTACCCAGTTTGTCATCATTGGCACAGGGGAAGAACGGTATGAGAATATGTTCCGCTATTATCAGGGGAAACATCCGGATCGGGTTTCTGCGAATATTTTCTACTCCGACCCTCTGGCACATAAGCTTTATGCTGCTGCGGATGCAATGCTTGTTCCTTCACGGTTTGAACCTTGCGGTCTGACACAACTAATCTCTCTCCGCTATGGGACAGTGCCCATTGTCCGGGAAACGGGCGGTCTGAAAGATACCGTAGAACCCTATAATGAGTACGAAAAGACCGGAACCGGTTTCACGTTCTCTCACTATAATGCGGACGATTTGCTGTATACCATTAACTATGCGAAGAATATTTATTTCAATCATCGGGAAGATTGGGACGACATTTTGTTGCGTGGCATGGAGAAAGATTTCTCTTGGGGCAGTTCTGCTCTTCAGTATCAGGGAATGTACGATTGGATTATTCGTGGAATGCAGTAATGCAATAAGTGTTTTTAAAAAAATGATTTTATCGCTGCCATTGGACTACTGTTCGGTGGCAGTTTTCTTTTGCCTTAAGGCGACACCGCACAAAGAACATCTGGTGATTTTGTACGTCATCTGCTTGCATATTTTCCGTCATCTTGCACAAAAATCCTTTGACAGGCGACAGCCTGCCTGCACGATTTTTGCACAATCTGACAAAAAATCTGACGGCGCATCTGACGCACAATCTTTGTACGGTGTTGCCTTAACAGAATGAAAACCGTATCTACATATTCAGAACACAAAAGCACAAATAAAAGCCCTTGCATAATTTTCAATTTCATGATATACTTAGTAGTACGTATAAAATTAACGCCGCACTGCGGTGTCGCCTATAGAAAGAAGTGTTGCGATCATGACAAAGATAACGATTTTCTCCGGCTTTTTGGGTGCCGGAAAAACAACATTGATTCAGAAGCTGATCCAGGAGGGCTATCAGGGGGAAAAGCTGGTGCTGATTGAGAACGAATTCGGCGAAATCGGCATTGATGGTGGCTTTTTGCAGAATGCCGGAGTGGAGATTACAGAAATGAATTCCGGTTGTATTTGTTGCAGTTTGGTAGGAGACTTTGGAAAAGCATTGCAACAGGTGTTGGATACATATCATCCGGATCGGATTCTCATTGAACCTTCCGGGGTTGGAAAGCTGAGTGATGTCA
>CAYXKI010000034.1:5089-12194 GCA_964465095.1 uncultured Ruminococcus sp. | reverse complement strand
TATGCAAGCAGATGACGTACAAAATCGCCAGATGTTCTTTGTGCGGTGTCGCCTTTTTACCAAAGGAGGCTTTTTCATGCGACGCTATCGCTTTTTGATTGTACCAATGGCAGCCATTCTAGGACTCAGCACCTTTACAGGTTGCGACACGCCTCTTACAGAAACAAAAACCATCTCCACCAGATTATCGGAGGAATTCACCAAGGAGATGACCTTAACGGTTGACGAACTAGAGGCAAACGGTTCGCTTACCAGAACAGGGGAAAACGAATGGAGTGTCAGCTTTGATACGCCTACCAGTCTTGCCGGCGTAATGCTGGACTTTTCCGGCAACAACGTCACCGCCTCTTACAAAGGTCTGGGATTCTCCATCCCACAAAACGCCATTGCAGCAAAATCTGTACTCTCTTCCCTCATTGCTGCCTCAGAAGAACTTGCAGCAGAAGAAACCGTTTCTGTCACAACAGAAGAGGACGGATATTCTGTACAGTCACAGGTTGACAACTGCGACTATGTGCTGACTTTATCGGAGGACGGACAGCTTCGTGGATTTGTCATGGACAGCATGAATGCAGAAATCACGTTATCTTAATACAAAGAAAAGCGAGATTGGAACAATTCCCTCCAATCTCGCTTTTTTCAGCATATTTTTATATACAGTATCGTCTTAACTTAACTCTGCATCTTTATCGTCACTATTGCAGAAAGCACAGTCAGGAATCCGGCAACAATTGCCACAACCGCAGGCAAAGCGCCTTTTTTGCCAACCAATAAACTGACAAATCCACAAAGTACACCAACGCCCCCAACAATTGCGCCGACAAAAGTTTCTACCCACATCAGACACGCAATTCCAAGCAGTGCCAGCACCAATGCCACAACGCCAAGAAGCAATGCGGTAAATTCCTTTGGTGGAAGTGGCTCACGCTCTTTTTTCTTTCGCTTTGGAAAGTGTACTTTCCCTACAGCCTTTTCTTTCAGAGGTGCTTCTGTCTCTTTTCTCTCATCAGACATCTGTTCTACCTCCGGAATCAGTCACGAAGTACTGCGCCAAGTTCTGCAAGTGCTTTCAGCACACGCTTCATCGCAGCATCTGCCTGTTCATCTGTCAGCGTGCCCTCATGAGACCGCAAACGCAGGGAGAAAGAAACGCTCTTCTTTCCATCCGCAATCTGATCTCCCTTGTATACGTCAAACAGTGTCACCTGTTCCAAAAGCTTTCCGGCTGCTTTCTGAATGGTTTCTTCCAGTGTTCCTACCGGCAAAGCGTCCTCACACAACAGACTCAGATCCCGTGTAATTGCCGGGAACTTTGGCAAAGGCTTGTAAGCGACTTCTGTTTCGCTGAGATCTGCCATTTCCTGAATCAAAAGCTTTGCAACATAAGTTCTTGCGCCAATGCCATAGGTTTTCTGTACCGTCGGATGCAATTCCCCAAGATAGCCAATGGGAGTCTCTCCGCAAAGGAGCACGGCACTACGACCGGGATGCAATGCACAACATTCCGGGAAAGCCTCCGGCACATCTGTCGGTCTTACATAAGTGCATTTCGGCAACCGCAACTCTTTCAAAAGGGTATCTACTGCGCCCTTTAATTCGAAAAAGTCTGCATCTCCACCGTACATCCCAATGGTCAGACGATTCGGTTCTTCCGGCAAGGTATCCGAACCGGTTGGCAGATATTCCTTTCCGATTTCATAAAGTGCAACCGCAGCATTGCGATTTTTATAATTTGTTGCCAAGACATCCAGCATACAAGGCAGCGTTGTAGTACGCATAATACTGGTATCCTCGCCCAAAGGATTGGTAATTGTAATCGTCTCACGAAGCTTGCTGTCTGCCGGCAGACCAATGCGATCAAAGCACTTCGGGGAGGTAAAGGAATAGGTCAGCGTTCCATAATAGCCCAAGCCTACCATGGTCTGTTCTGCTTTCCGCAGGAATTGCTGCTTCGGTGTCAACTGTGCCTCTGCAACACCACGAATTACAGTAGACGGGAGGTTATTGTAGCCGTAAATTCTTGCCACTTCCTCAGCAATATCTGCCGGGCGTTCCAGATCAATCCGGAATGTCGGCGGAATGCAATTTTCTCCCTCTACCTGAATTCCCAGAGCAGTCAACGTCTTTTCCATATCCTCTCTGGAAATCTCTGTACCAAGGAATCCGTTAATCCAATCCGGATCAAACGGAATTTTTATTCCCGGATTTGTCCAATTGTTTACCTCAATAAACTCCGCAACCGGTTCCCCTGCACCCAGAAGTTGTACCAATTCCATGGCACGCTTCAAAGTCTTTTCGCAACTGTCCGGATCTAAGCCCTTTTCATATCTGGCAGAAGCATCGGTACGCATTCCAAGCTTCTTTGCGGTACGCCGTACCTGAACCGGTTCAAAATACGCCGACTCAAAAATAACTGTCGTTGTATCTTCCATGATACCGCTATATTCGCCACCCATAACGCCTGCAACTGCAACGGGCTTTTCTCCGTCCGCAATTACCAGCATCTCCTCAGAAAGCTGACGTTCCTGTCCGTCCAGAGTCGTAATTGTCTCGCCATTCTTTGCGTTGCGAACAACTATCTTCCCATCCTTCAGGTAACGCTGGTCAAAAGCGTGCATGGGCTGTCCATATTCCAACATAACATAATTGGTGATGTCCACAAGATTATTAATGGGACGCACACCACTGGCACGAAGTCGCTCTCGCATCCATCTTGGTGAAGGAGCAATTTTTACATTCTTCACCATACCGGCAATATACCGAGGGCAAAGGGTAGCATTCTGTACCTCTACAGACAAAATCTCCCCAAGCTTGTCGTCACTTCCGGTAAAGCTTGGATTCTGCACAGCCAAGGGCTTTCCAAAAGTAACCGCAGCTTCTCTTGCCAGACCATACACCGACAGGCAATCCGGGCGATTGGAAGTGATCTCAAATTCTACACTGGTATCATTCAGACCAATGGCATCGTGAATATCCTGTCCCGGTGTGCAATCCTCTTCAATCAGGAAAATGCCGTCCTCAATGGCATACGGGAAATCGTGCTGTGTCAAGCCCAGTTCTCCAAGAGAACAAAGCATACCATTGCTCTCAACGCCACGAAGTTTCCCCTTCTTGATATGCACACCACCGGGCAAATCTGCACCAATCATAGCAACAGGTACAAGGGCACCCTCTACCACGTTCTGTGCCCCGGTGACAATCTGAATCGGCTCTGCCTGTCCCACATCTACCTGACACACTTGCAAGTGATCAGAATTCTCGTGGGGGGTAATGGACAAAAGCTTTCCCACAATCACGTTGGTAAATCCCTGTCCCTCTTTTTCAAATGTTTCCACCTTAGAACCACTCATGGTCATTGCAGCACAGAACTCTTTCACGGAAACACCGCAATCTACATAATCAGCCAGCCATTTCATAGATAAATTCATCGTCTTGCTCCTCCTTTCCCTTAGAACTGTTCCAGAAAACGATAGTCATTTTCGTACAAAAGTCGCATATCGCCAATGGCATAACGACGCATTGCAATTCGCTCCAATCCCAGTCCAAAGGCAAAGCCGGAATAAACACTGCTGTCGATTCCACAGCCCTCCAGCACTTTCGGATGCACCATTCCGGCACCCAACAGTTCAATATAGCCCTCGCCTTTGCACGTACGGCAGCCCTTACCATGGCACTGGAAGCACATAATGTCCACTTCTGCACTGGGTTCTGTAAATGGGAAGTGGTGAGGACGCAGACGAATCTTGCAATCCTCTCCATAAAGACGCCGCATCAGAAGTTCCAATGTTCCCTTCAGATCTGCCATTGTAATACCTTTATCCACAACCAATCCCTCAATCTGATGGAACAGCGGAGAGTGGGTTGCATCAACTGCATCCGAACGGTAAACCCGCCCCGGAGAGATAACACGGATCGGCGGTTTCTGGTTCTCCATTACGTGCACCTGTACAGAGGAAGTCTGGGTACGGAGAAGAATATTGTCTGTGATATAGAACGTATCCTGTGTATCTCTTGCCGGATGATCCGGTGGCAGATTCAGTGCCTCAAAGTTATAATAATCGTACTCTACCTCCGGACCGTCTGCAACAGAAAAGCCCATGCCGAGAAAAATCTCCCGGATTTCATTCTCCACAATCGTCAGTGGATGCATACTTCCAAGCTTTTGTGTCTTTCCGGGCAGTGTAATATCCAGCGTTTCCGACTCCAATTTATGTGCCAGAAGTGCCTCAGACAATTTCTGCTGTTTTTCTGCCAATGCAGCCTCAATATCTGCACGAACCTGGTTTGCCAACTGTCCCATTGCCGGACGTTCTTCCGGAGAAAGCTTTCCCATCTGCTTTAAAATTCCGGTCAGTTCACCCTTCTTTCCAAGATACTGTACCCGAAGCGTTTCCAGCACCTTTGCGTCTTTACAACTATCCAGAGCCTGCTGTGCAGCGCTGCGGATTGCTTCCAGTTGTTGTTTCATTTCAACGATCAGTCCTTTCTATATAATGATAAGATGAAAAAGAAAAAGCCTTGCCCTGAAAACAGGACAAGACGTATCGCTTGCTTATCAACCACCCATTTCCAAAGAGCCAGCACTCTTCTGTCTTTAATGCAGACACTACATCGAGAACTACTGCTATACCTTACAGGTACAGGTTCCTCCCCGCCACTCAAAAGGGAACTTCAATCTTCCATTTCAGGTGAAATCTCAGCCGTATTCACAAAATTGGAAACAACTGCCAACCCATAGCTTGGATTCGCAAAAAGTTTACATTTTGTAAATGTTTCACTCTCTGTGCCGAAATTGCGAAGATTTACTCGCTTTGTCATCGTGTTTCCTGGATATTATACAGCATTCTGTCGAAAAAATCAAGACCTTTCGAAAATTTTTTCTTGAATTTTTACAAATCCTGTGATAGAATAGAGGTACAGACGATAAGTCTGACAGAAAGGACGTTGACAAGTCATGGATGCATATGCAGAATATATGGTAAAGAAGCAACCAGACTCCAGGGATACTGCAAAGCGGATCGGAATTCTGGCTTTGGCGCTGATTCTGACCGCCGCCTCAATTCTTGCTACAATCCTTACCGGGATTCCCTTTATTCTGATTATCACTTGCGCCATCCTCTATGGTGCATATTATCTTTTTACCAACCTCTCTGTGGAATACGAATACGCCGTTACCAACACAGATCTGGATGTGGACAAGATTATCGCCAAGCGTAAGCGGGTACATCTTGTTTCCGCAAACATCGCAAAATGTGAGGCATTCGGCAAATTCACAGAGTCGATTCCGGACGATGCAAACCGCACACTGGTACTTTGTGCAGACAACGCAGCAGACAGTCAGGAATACTACTTAGATGCAGAAACAGAGGACTATGGTGCAGTACGAATTGTATTTACACCAAATGAAGCCGTTTTGGATGTCATTCGAACCGGTCTTCCCCCACAAATCAGAAATCGGGTTCAGGAATAATGGAACAGTTACGACTCTATCTCAGTCTGGGCATTCTGGTTGGAATGGGATTGATTACATTTTTCGCCATGGGCATTGA
The DNA here is from genome assembly GCA_964465095.1 of uncultured Ruminococcus sp. Lineage (GTDB taxonomy): Bacteria > Bacillota > Clostridia > Oscillospirales > Ruminococcaceae > Ruminococcus_C. The sequence goes on along the minus strand of CAYXKI010000034.1, from coordinate 6,645 downwards.
CAAAAGACGTGCCAGAAAGCACGCCTGGCGGATTCCGGAAAAAACGCTGTTTCTTCTGGCAATTCTCGGCGGTGGCATTGGTGGAACACTTGGCATGTGGCATTTCCGCCACAAAACAAAGCACTGGTATTTTCGGTTTGGTTTCCCATTGATTGCAATCCTGCAACTGGTTGCAGTGCTTTGGGTCAACATAGATAAGAACAAGTTCTAAGATGATTTAAGCAATCGGTGACACTTTAACTCGGTGTTTCCGACAAACAGTAAGTATTCTTTCGGGAGGTAATACTTATGAAGCGCAAAATCCACAAACGGCTTATGGGAATGGTAACGGCATTGGTGCTTGGTGCTTGTAGCCTGCCTACCGGGTTATCCAGCACAATTGCACAAGCTGAGACACTGGAGGAGATGTTTACAAAAACATCCAACAGTGACTTTGTACAGCTTGCCTATCTGACACTATGCTCCTATGCCAGCGACAGCGTCGGAGGCAATGATGTGCTTTCCTTAACAAATCAGATTCTTCTGGACGTGGACAGTTCCGGTCAGCTTGACTCCAATGATGCTTATCTTTTGCTCTCCTGGTATGCAACAAGCAGCGTCTCCGGAACGCTTCCGGAAGAGGCACAGAATTTCCTAGGACGCTGGGAATTGGCGATTGCTACAGAAACGCAGACAAGCACAACAACTACTACCACAATAGCGACAACAACAGAAGCAGCAACCACAACCCCGGAAACCACAATCACAACAGTTCCTGAAACGGAAGCACCGGAAACTGCAACGGTTGCATCCGAAACCGTTGGGGCTGCATCGGAAACAACAACAACAACGACAACGACCACCACTACAGCAGCAACCACAACAGTAACGACAACAACTGTTGCCACTACAACCACAACAACAACGACGACCCAGAATGCCAGTGCATCCTACTACGATGGAATTGACGTTTCCAAATGGCAAGGGTCTGTCAACTGGACAAGCGTCAAAAACAGTGGCATTGATTTTGCCATAATCCGTGCAGGATATGGACGATATATCAGTCAGAAAGACCCTTACTTTGAACAGAACTATCAGAATGCCAAAGCTGCCGGTCTACAGTGTGGCGCATACTGGTTCAGCTATGCCACCACCCCGGATGAAGCAGTTCAGGAGGCGGAGGTTTTTGCCCAGGTTGTAGAGGGAAAGACTTTTGAATATCCTCTGGTCTTTGACATCGAAAACAGCACCCAGGCAGCACTTTCCAAGGAACAGGTTTCCGCAATCATTACCGCTTTTTGCAGCACCATGGAAGAGAAAGGATATTACGTTTCTCTCTATAGCTATGCAAACTTCTTAAACACGAAAGTTTATGATTCTGTGCTGCAAAAGTATGACATCTGGGTTGCACATTTCGGCGTATCCAGTCCCTCTTACACCAAGACAAGCTATGGCATGTGGCAATATTCCAGTACCGGTACTGTTTCCGGCGTTTCCGGAAGTGTTGACATGGATTACAGTTATCGCAACTATGCAAAAATCATGGCTTCTGCCGGACTGAATGGATATTAATCACA
>CAYXKI010000034.1:0-4989 GCA_964465095.1 uncultured Ruminococcus sp. | reverse complement strand
GCTGTTCTCGTTTTTTCTTTTAGAGCTCATTCTCCATCTTTTCCCAGAAACTCTACCGCAGCACGAATCAATGTCTTTTGGGTATCCGTAAGGGACGCAGAAGTATGGTCTGTTTCCTGAAGAAACGCAACGCTTCCAATTACATCGCCATGAGTAAGAATCGGCAGACAACCGGCAGCCGCCCTTCCCATGCCCTCTGCCGGCAGCAATTCTTGCTTGCCCGGTTCTGCATAATAGGCTTTTCGCTGTTCCATCAGTGCTTCTAACTCATCAGAAACTCGCCTTGCCTGCCACTCTTTCTTTGCTGTCCCGGAAACAGAAATCACATGATCCCGGTCAAAAACCGCAACAGGCAATCCCGACAGCCGGTACATCATCTCTGCCACCTTTCCTGCCTGGTGTTCCATTTCTCCAATCTGGGAATATTTGCGAAAGATGACTTCTCCATCTCTGCTTGTATAGATCTCCAAGGGTTCTCCCTGTCGGATTCGCATGGTTCTTCGGATTTCCTTCGGAATTACCACACGTCCAAGATCGTCAATTCTTCTTACAATTCCAGTCGCCTTCATGCCAACATTTCCTCCTTTGTCTGTGTCGCCTATAGTATCTGCATTTATTTTTCAATTATGCAATCCACTTTTTATTTCATCTGACAAAAAATCTGAGGTTACACTGACACTGGGTCTTATGCAGTGTCGTTTTTTATTTATATTCCAATACTTTTAAAGGAATCAGAAAACTTTTATACAATTTCACCTTGACAAAGATTGCGAACTTGTGCTATAATAATGACGAAAATCGTGTAGTTCTTAAAAATATTACACAAAAACGCGATTGGGATGGAAAGGGAAAAACAATGAAAAAAGCAAAGCAATGGGCAACAAAACTAGTTGCAGTTGCCATGACAACCGTTTTGTTGCCTATGGGGTGGACAAATGGCAACACGCAAAAACAATCAACACTGGCAACGCAGGAACTCACTGCATCTGCCTCAACCGGAATCACCATTGAGGATATGCCAAGCGAGTATCAATATGCAGCAGATTGGATCTGGGAAAACCGCATTGTGGCAGAAAGTTCCACCGTTCGACGCAACACCATTTTTGACCAGATCATTGCTGGAGAGGGCACCATCAATTATGTTGTCCGCTGGCAATCTTATCGTACCGTAACCCTAGAACAACGACAGCAATTTGAAACGCTACTATCTGATAGCATCAACGCCTGGAATGATTGGCTTGCAGGCTATGAGAACTGGCCATATTCCCATATTACCGTAAACGTAGTAGGTTGGGCTGTGTTAGACGAAAGCTGTCTGCTGGATTTGCAACCGGACGAGGTGGTCTATACCAACCTGACCGACTATGATAGTACCTATGATACCAGCAATGGCGTGGATACCATTCCCGATAAATTGCCAAATGCACCGGATGAATTATCCCGTATGGAACATTTCTCCGATACGTCTTATGTATATCCCGGAGAACGGTTTGATATGTATATGTGGGCAACCCAGGGCTTCCCGGATATTGGTGGATGCGGTGGTGACTGGGGACAACGCCTTTCTGATACTGCCTATCTGAATATGCTGGATGGCACAGGAACACATGTGCTGATTCATGAACTGGGACACGGATTCGGTATGACAGACTTCTATGGCGAAGAAGGAGCAAGCGACGGATTTCCACCGGGAGGATTTCCCACAGAAAATGGTGGCTCTCTGATGATGTCCGGATCTGCAACAGAAATCACGGACTTTGACGGATGGATGCTTCGATATATGTGGACAAAAATCAAGGACGATGACGGAAGATTCGATCTGACAACCATTCCAGCAGAAACCACAACCACCACAGAAGCGACAACAACAACAACTACTACTACTACTACTACCACATCCACATCCACAACCGCCGAAAGCACCACAACCACTCCGCAGACAACGTCAACGACAGGAACAGTATCCTCGCAAGAAGAACCCGTACCAATCTCCTTTACCGATACCATTACAGATTGGCAAGGAGAAGCCGTCACCTTTGCGGAACACGGTACCTTTCTCTATGAACAACAAAATTGGTATGCCGATATCTCCACAAATTTGTACTTGTATGAAATCGGCGACAAAATCACGATTACCATGGAATATCTCCCCTCCACAGGAGAGATTACAACCGTTCAGGAACTGATTCTTGTTGAAAATATCCGTACCGTTACAGTTCCCGGAGATGTAAACAACGATGGGATTTCTAACACGGCTGATCTGGTTGCACTGCAAAAATACCTCCTTGGAACGCAGCCAACACTGGAAAATTGGCAGGCAGGGGATCTTTTGGCAGACAACAAATTAAACGGCATGGATCTTGCCTTGTTACGGCAACAGCTTTTATAAACACAAACAGCAAACCGCCCGGTAGAAAACTCCTCTACCGGGCGGTTTTTATCGTTTATGCGACACACGCATTACTTTTTCTTTGTATCTACTTCTTCCTGCAGCTTTTCTACCAAAGCTGCAACAGACATGCTGCCAAGGTCTTCACCTGTTCTATGACGGACAGAAACGGTCTTTTCTTCGCACTCCTTGTCCCCAATGGTCAGCATATACGGCACTTTTTCCATGGTTGCCTGACGGATCTTATAGCCCACCTTTTCTGCACGGCTATCCACCTCAACACGCAGTCCAGCCTGTTCCAGTGCTTCCTTGATCTCATAGCAGAAATCAAGGTGACGGTCTGCAATGGGAAGAATTCTCACCTGTTCCGGAGAAATCCAAAGAGGCAGTGCACCGGCAAAATGTTCAATCATATATGCCAATGTTCGCTCATAGCAGCCAAGAGAGGTTCTGTGGATGATATAAGGCAGCTTCTTTTGACCGTCCTTATCCTTATAGTACATCCCGAACTTTTCAGCCAACAGCATATCAATCTGAATGGTAACCAAAGTATCTTCTTTGCCAAATACATTTTTGTACTGGATATCCAACTTCGGACCATAGAACGCAGCTTCGTCAATACCGATTTCATAGGAAACGCCAAGGTGATCCAGAATGTTCCCCATGACACGCTGTGCTTCCTCCCACTGTTCTGCGGTACCCTCGTACTTATTTCCCGGATTTGCCGGATCCCACTGAGAGAAGCGGAACGTACAATCTTCCAACAGACCAACAGTATCCAACATATACTTTGCAAGTTCCAGACAATCCTTAAATTCCTCTTCCAGTTGATCCGGACGCAGAACCAGATGTCCCTCGGAAATAGTAAACTGACGAACACGAATCAAGCCGTGCATCTCGCCGGAATCCTCATTCCGGAACAAGGTGGAAGTTTCTCCAAGACGCATGGGAAGATCACGATACGAACGCTGACGGTTCAGATAAACCTGATACTGGAACGGACATGTCATGGGACGCAATGCAAAACATTCCTTTGTTTCATCATAAGGATCGCCCAGAATAAACATTCCATCCAGATAATGATCCCAGTGCCCGGAAATCCGATACAGATCCCGTTTTGCCATCAATGGGGTTTTTGTCAGCAGATAGCCATGCTTTTGCTCAGTATCTTCTACCCAACGCTGAAGGAGCTGTACCACTCTCGCACCCTTTGGCAACAGAACCGGCAATCCCTGTCCAATTGCGTCTACTGTAGTGAAGAATTCCAATTCTCTACCAAGCTTGTTGTGATCCCGTTTTTTCGCTTCTTCCAATTTTGTCAGGTGTTCCTCCAACATTGCAGCCTTAGGATATGCAGTTGCATAAACTCTAGACAGCATCTTGTTTTTCTCCGAACCTCTCCAATATGCACCGGTACAAGACAAAAGCTTAAATGCCTTAATGGTACCCGTCGCCATCAGGTGCGGACCTGCACAAAGATCTGTAAAATCGCCCTGTGCATAGAAAGAGATGGGTTCGCCCTTTTCCGCATGTTCCCGACAAAGTTCAACCTTATAGGGTTCCTCCATTTCTGTCAGCTTCTGAATTGCCTCTTCCGGTGCCAATTCAAACTGTTCCAGAGGAAGATTTGCCTTGACAATTTTCTTCATCTCAGCTTCGATTTTCGTCAGTTCCTCCTGAGTAAAAGGCTTTTCCAGATCAAAATCATAATAAAAGCCATCCTCAATTGCCGGACCAATGGCAAGCTTTGCGTTAGGATACAGATGCTTTACAGCCTGTGCCAACACGTGAGAAGCGGTATGCCAAAAGACATTTTTCCCCTCCGGTGCATCAAAGGTCAATACCTCAAAGGTACAGTCCTTATCAATGACGGTACGAAGATCCTTTACCTCGCCATCAATCTTTACACAACAAGCTGCTTTATACAGCCCCATTCCAATGCCTTTAATAATCTCTGAAGCAGCCATAGCAGACTCAATTTCTCTGACGCTGCCATCTTTTAATGTCAATGCAATCATACTTCACATTCCTTTCTAAAATAAAAACGCCCCTCGCACAGCCACAATACAGCCATGCAAGGGACGATACAATTCATCGTGGTTCCACCCTTGATTCATATCGCCAGAAAACAAGCGATACCTCTCACCGATTTGATAACGGGAATCAACCGCCGCGGATTAGGCAGACTCAGAGAACGGTGTCACTTTTACAATTCCACAAGCCCTTTCCACCAAACCGGGCTCTCTCTGGTGCAAGAATTCGCCGCAAAAGTGCTTTTCTCTTCCTCGATTTTTCTTATTATATCACGTTTTCCGGGCAATGTCAAGATTTTTTTGCCGACTTTTCCAACATCCCCACCCAAAACACGCAAAAACCGCCCTGCGAAAGAGCAAGGCGGCGAGGGGGTATGGTGGGCCATCGGGGATTCGAACCCAGGACCGACCGGTTATGAGCCGGTAGCTCTAACCAACTGAGCTAATGGCCCTTTTGTAGCCAAAGCTACTGATAACAAAAAAGCGCAATCCAAAAGACTGCGCTAAGAAAAAGCCGGCATTGACCAATTTTCCCAGGACGAGATGTCCAAGTATCGTAGGCGTGAA
>CAYXKI010000033.1:0-12824 GCA_964465095.1 uncultured Ruminococcus sp. | reverse complement strand
AGCTTTGCAGCAATTGCCTTATTTGCAGTATCGGTATCCATTCCGGCAAATTCACCGGCTTCTTCTGTCTGGAAGCCCTTATCATCTACACAGACAAGAATGCCGATTTCATCGTAATTTTTGCAAACCTCAAAGTCCTCTACACCATAACCCGGTGCAGTGTGTACACAACCTGTACCACTTTCCAGAGTGACATGGTCACCAACAATTACCGGAGAAAGACGATCATACAGAGGATGTTTTGTCTGAATGTATTCCAGTTGACTTCCCTGGAAAATTCCAACCGTTTCATATTCTGTAATCCCGGCTGCCTTCATTGTTGATGCAACCAGTTCTACTGCCATGCAGTAGTATTCGTCGCCAACCTTGACAAGGGTATATTCATAGGACGGTCCGACACAAACTGCCAGATTGCCCGGAATTGTCCAAGTCGTTGTTGTCCAGATGACAAAGTACACTTGCTCCTTGGAAATCCCAAGCTTTTCAAACAAGCCTTTGTCTTCTGTTACTTGAAACTTTACATAAATGGAGTAGCAAGGATCGTTCTCATACTCAATCTCTGCTTCTGCCAATGCAGTATTACAATCAGGACACCAATATACAGGCTTCAAGCCCTTGTACATATAGCCCCGTTTTGCCATTTCGCCAAATACTTCAACCTGGCGTGCTTCATACTCCGGTTTCAGAGTCAGATATGGATCACAATAATGTCCCAGACTTCCAAGACGCTTAAATTGTGCCATTTGATTTTTGACATGCGTCATTGCGAAATTTTTGCAATGCTGTCTTAACTCTACCGGAGAAATGCTGCCATTTTCTACGCCAATGGACTTCATTGCCTTCAGTTCAATAGGCAGACCATGGGTATCCCATCCCGGCACATACGGTGCACAAAAGCCGCTCATATTTTTATATTTAATAATAAAATCTTTCAGCGTCTTGTTCAATGCAGTACCCAGGTGAATCTCACCATTTGCATAGGGCGGTCCATCATGAAGAATATACTTCGGCTTTCCTGCATTTTTTGCAATCATAGCCTCATACAGTTCATTTTCCTCCCATTTCTGCAAGGTCTCCGGCTCACGCTTTGGCAGATTTCCACGCATGGGGAAATCTGTCTTCGGCAAATTTAAGGTCTTATTATAATCCTGTGACATAACTTGATCCGGCTCTTCCCAAAGGGAAAAGCCGCTCCTTTCCCTGAAAATAAATGACAATCGGGTAGCACCATATGATTGTTACGATGCTATCCCAAGGCGTATCTGAAACTTAGAACTTGTTCTTAAAATATTTCAGACATTCCGATATTGTCTACTCTTTCTCTTGCAAATCCCCAAAGCGAGAATCATATGCGCCCTGGATGGTTTTTGCAGAGAACTGTGCAGAAGCAAAAGGATCTGTTGCAGAGGGTGCTACAGGTTCTTCCTCTTCTTCTGTCTGTACCGGTTGTGCAGGTGTTTCTGTAACACCAAAGGTTTCATCGTCTTCTTCCGGCATAGAAGAAAGCATACTCAGATGCTCCTTGTACATGTCAAAAAGCGCTTTCTTAAAATCAGCAACCTGTTTTCTGGCATCTGCAAGGCGCTGCTGTGCTTCCTTGATTTCCACCTCATTCTGTTCCAGACGTGCTTCATGCTGTACCGTTACTTCGTCCATCATTGCATCTGCCTTTTCCTGTGCCTTTGCAATAATGTCGTCTGCCTGAGCATTTGCCTCGGCAATAATGCGGTGACCCTCTTTCTGCGCACCAAGGAGTGCATCTTTCAGCGCATCCTCATCACGCATGTACTCACGTACTTTGTCAGCCAGCACCTGGATTTTGTTGTTACTATCCTCCAGTTCCTGTTGTGCGATTTCAACTTCCTCTTCCAGCTTATTCAGGAATTCGTCAATATCCTCCTGCTTATAGCCGAAAGCTGCCTTTTCGAACCGAAGTTCATGGATTTCACTTGCGCTAATCATGATGTTGTCTCCTCTCATCATTGGCGCCTCAAAAAGTCTCATTTTTTTGAAGTGCCTTGATATTGATAAATCGTAATATGATATCGCCCTTTTCGAGTGATACCGTCTATGCTATTCAATCGGAACTTTCCATATCCTCGAATGGAGAATACATCGCCCGACTGCATTAACGCAGAAGGTGTATCTATTGCAGTATGACGGCAGATAACTTTTCCCTGACGGATTAGCTGAGAAGCCTTTTCCCGACTCAGTCGTGTTACAAATGCTGTCAATGCGTCCACACGTAAAGATGCTACCGTACCGCACAAAGTAAGAAACGTTGCACCGGCAGACAAAGTCACCGGAAGATCCTGTGTAACTTGAACGCCAACTGAACCAATCTGTGTCAATTCCTGCAATAAGATTGGTGCTACGTGGCTACAGACAAAAGCCTGTGCCATGCCACCGGAAATCAGAATGTCTCCTATCGTATCCCGTTCAATATTGCAAGCCAGAAACGCACCAAGAAAATCTCTGTGTGTGAGTTCTTTTGATTTTGGATAAGAAAGCGTGATGCACGTAAGCGGAAAGTGTTCTGATTCAACAGGCAACCACTCCGGCGCAAAACACAGCATTACACGTTGTGTTTCTTCTGTGCCACCAAAAGGAATACACTGTACACCGACTCGCTTTGCAATTGGCTCAGCAAGAGAAAAATCTTCTACCGGAACAAAATCCGTAAAGTAAGGACGACTGTCCCGATCTGCACGTTCTGCCAAATCCGTCCAGTGTGCTTGTAACAACTGCACGGAATCTGTAGTTTTGCAATGAAACTTGGACATAAGCAAGAAACTTAAATCATGCCGTTTACTTGCAATTCGCCCACAATATTGTCTCCGTCAAATCCAACATTCTGAGGAATAATCAGGAAAGTCTGATTTGCAATAGGCTTGATTCTACCGTGCATTGCATATGCTGCACCGACAACAAAGTCGATAATGCGACGCTTCTCCGGCTCATTAATCTTTTCCAGATTCAAAACGACTGTTTTATTCTGCATCAGATAATCTGCAACCTTCTTAGAATCAGAGGTATATGCAGTTGCTTTTACCAGAACAACCTGGAACTGTGCAGTTGCTTTGATGGTAGTATAGCGCTCTGTGCTCTTTCTTGATTCACGGCTTTCCTCATAAGACGGTCTGGAATAGCCACCTGTGGAAGCGCCGGAAGAACCGGATGCTCCGGAAGTTGATTCTTCCTCAGATGCAGTCGTATTCGGTGTCTCAGCCTCATTTTCATCAGCAGGCATAAAGAAATCTTTCAAGGTGTCTAATATGTTCATAATACGCTCCATTCTCCGCACGATTTATAATTAAAGCGTCACCGTGCTATTGTGCGGTTACGGTGTGCTTCGGTTTTCCGCTCCAGAGATATCATAGATACCTTTTTTCAGCGGGATTGCTCATGTATAATTTCTGGCACCAAACAGGGCAGAGCCCACTCGTACCATAGTCGATCCATATCGAATTGCGGCAGTGAAATCTGCCGACATTCCCATTGATAGAATCTCCATATCTATATTATCTATTTTTTTTGAGGAAATGTCAAGATAAAGTTGCTGCATTTCGCAAAAAAATTTTTCATTTCCGGTGTTTGGGGGGATTGTCATCAGTCCTTGTACGTGGACATTGGACAATTGTCCTAGCTGTGGCAACAGTTCATCCAATGTCTCCGGTGCGACACCGCTTTTCGAGGTTTCGCCACCAATATTCACTTCAACCAAGATGTTCTGTACTTTCCCAATACGACCAGCATGACGATCAATTTCTTCTGCAAGTTTCAAACTGTCTACAGACTGAATCAAGGTCATATCTTCTATGATGTATTTCACCTTGTTTGTCTGCAAATGTCCGATAAACTGTACCTCTGCTTCTTTCCGGTAAAATTCTTTCTTGGAAAGATATTCCTGAACCCGGTTTTCTCCCATTGTACGAATTCCAAGTCCAATGGCATGATTGACAATCTCCGGAGGAACAGTTTTTGTAACTGCCATAAATGTAATTTCCTCTGAGGGCTTGCGATACTTTGCTTTTGCTTCCTCTATCGCATCAGTAATCCGCTTATAGTTCTCATCAATATAGCCAAAATTAGTTTCCATTTGCATCAATCCCTTCTACGATAATAGAATCATAAAGCATAAGGTAGCCATCCCCTGCATTGAGATCAGAAAGAACATAATCGCTTCCCTCATAGATAACATCCAGCCGACGAAATTCTATCTTTTCCCCATCCTGAACATAGACACCACGACAATTTACAGTTTCCTCTGTTTCATTGCCCTCTGCATCTTCTACAGTTTCTGTGACATCCCGAAATCGAATTGCATCTCTCGGCACTTTAATGCCCTCATACTCTCCAAGAATAATTTCTACATTTTCTGTACGGTTCTGTACAAAGTCAGAAGTCATCGTATCGCAGTAAAGCACCACCAATACTTGTCCATCTGTATCTGTATTTCGTAATTCCTGAATCGTAGCTTTGGTTGTTGCTGAAGATGTCATCAATTTCAACGTAACTGTATCGCCAACCTGATACTTTTGTTCGCTATTGTCAATCAATCCGACCATGTACCAACCATACTCTGCAATTGATTTACCGATGACACCCTGATTCGAAGTTGCGTTTTCTGAGGCACCGGTTTTTTCTTGCTGAACAATTGTACTTATCTGATCAGCGGTGATGCTACTTAATTTGTCTACTGTCAAGGAGGATTCATAGCCATCCACACTGCTGACAAAATAAGCGGCTTCTGTAGAAGTTACGGTTCCAACGGCATCTGTCTGTTGACTTTCCAATGTCTGAAGTTGTCCTGTCAGTTCTGCAATCTGATCTGCAAACGAAACAGTTCCCTTGCTTACTACAATCTGATAAGTGCTATATGCTTCTACAAAATTTTGTTCCGCAGATGCAATTGCTGTCAGATCGCCACCATTTTTGCCTTCCAGAATCTCCTGATAATACTGAGAAATCTGCTTTGACAAATCGGAGGGCTGTGCCTGATCCAAAATGCCGGGATTGGAAATCTGCTCCAGAACAGACAATTCACTCTGAATCTGTGCAATCTGTTGCTGCAATTCAATTGCTGCCGTATCAGGATAGATTTCAGCAATCACATCATTGACAGCAATCTTTCCTCCATCAGAAACCTGATAGGAAACTGCCCCGGTACCACTATAGGTGAGAACCGTTTCATCTCGCACATAAACCCCATCAAAAAATTGCGATTCATCCGCAGTTGCACGAATAGCAGTTTCTGTTTCATAGCTGGTATCTACAAAGTGATAGAAAATTGTTCCAATTGTTGCAATCACAGAAGCAGAGAGCAGCACCAGCAAAACATTATTCATCTTGTTGCTGGAATTCATATTGCTTTCACCTCATCCAATCAAGTTTCCGTGTCAGGGGATGTTTCCAGAAGCGAAACGTTTTCCTCCGGCACAATCGTAGAAATCGCATGCTTGTACACCAAGTTTTGCTTTCTCTCACTTTCCAGCACCACAACAAAAGAATCGTATCCTTTTATTTTTCCGTGAAACTGAAATCCGTTTGTCAGGAAAACGGTAACACCAATATGCTGCTTTCTCGCCTGATTCAGAAACGCATCTTGTAAATTTACAAGCTTTGTTGCCTTACTCATATGTTGTTCTCCTTTTGTGCTACAACGTCTGTCTGCTTGTCAACATTACCATCGGAAAGATGTCTCAAAGTACCCACACACAAGAAAATCTTTCTCATTTCTCTATAGGTGCTTAGAGATACCCTTTCTATTATAGCACAAAAAATCGGACTTGGCTATAATTTTTTGACACTTTTCCAAAATTTCTTGTTTCTTGTCGAAACTGTCTAGAATTATCCACTGAATGTCGTCATTTTTACGAAACCATGTCAATTGACGCTTGGCATATCGGCGTGTTTCCTGCTTGATTTTTGCGATACAATCAGAAAGGGACATAGTTTTTTCAAAATATGGTATCAATTCTTTGTAACCTATGGCATGATATGCAGTACGCAATGACTGGTTTTCATAGACCTTTTGTGCCTCCTCCACCAATCCTCGCTGTACCATTTCCTCTACACGCTGATTGATTCGTTCATAAAGAACTTCTCTGTCTGCATAGGTGATTCCGATTTGCAACGCCTGATAACAACCGGGCTTTGTGTGACTTTCTGCCTTACACTGTGTAAAAGTCTTTCCGGTAGTTTTGCAAACCTCTATTGCCCGTACAACACGTACCAGATTGTTAGGGTGAATTTCTTTTGCAGCCTCCGGGTCAAGTGCTTCTAGTTGACGATGCAAAGCAGCATTTCCCTGTTCTCTTGCAATCTCATACAATTGTTCTCGCAGCTTTGTATCCTGTGTTGTCGGTGCAAGCTGTACATTGGACAAAAGAGAGGAAACATAAAGACCGGTTCCTCCTACCAGAATCGGTAGATTTCCTCGTGCATTAATCTCTGCAATTGTAGTTTTTGCAAGTTCCAGATAATCCGCAACACTAAAGGATCGTTCCATAGGGACACAGCCTATCAGATGATGAGGTATCCCTTGCATTTCTTCCGGTGTGGGCTTTGCGGTAGCAATATCCAGACCGGTATAAATCTGCATAGAATCCGCAGAAACAACCTCTCCCCCATATTGCTTCGCCAGATGTACACCAAGTGCAGTTTTTCCGGATGCAGTCGGACCTACCACAGCAATCAGCGGAATCTTATGTGTTTGTATCATTGCGTTTATGTCCTCCGGAATTGTTTTTCCAAATCATATTTTCGTATCACAAACATTACCGGTCTGCCATGTGGGCAATGGCGGATTGCTTCATTGTCCCAGACTTCTTGTGCCAATTTTTGCAATTCCAGCAAGCTTGTATGATCCCCGGAACGAATTGCAGATTTACATGCGATAGAATGTAGCATATCCTGAAACCGATGTGCCTGAGGATCTGCTTTTCCGAGTGCCAGATTATGTGCAATCTCAGAAATCACTTCATCAATGTTCAATTCCAGAACAAAAGAAGGAACAGCCAATGTTTGCAAAGTAGGAGGTGTACTACAATCAAAAGAAAAGCCCATGCTTTCCAGTCGTTCCAGATTTTCCTGCACCGCAGTAAACTCTTCCATAGACAAAACGGTTTCTCCCGGCTTTAAAAGCATCTGACTTGTCTGTTTTGTCGCCCCGGATTGCAAGCGTTCAAAAATCACCCGTTCATGTGCTGCGTGTTTGTCAAAAATCAACAGCTTTTCTTCTCCATCCAATTCTGCCAGAATATAATTCTGAAAAACTTCTCCCAGAACCCGAACCTTTTTTGGAGGAAGCGGTTCTTCTCCCTGATTTTCTTTTTCAGAAACAGAGGAAACTGGTGCTGCCTTTGCCTGAAAAGAAGATGCATTCAGAAAATGATAGCCGGAAAGTGTATCCGATGATATTTTTTCAGATCTTGGTGCAGTTTGTATCTGTTCCGGTTCTTCCGGCAATGCACGAATCTGTGTTGTAGTATCCAATCGGACCGCCGCAAGAGGAGAGGGTGTTTCTGCACGTTGTGGCGATGAAACGGAAGCGGAAGCAGAAGATTCTGACACGACAGCAGATGCGGCAGATGACGGCGACGCTATCTCGGAAGAAGCCTGTGTGGGAAGGGTGGGCTGCACATAATCTGCCTGTGGTACAGGATCTGCCTCCCAATCTTTTTGTGGTACTTTTTCCATCTGAAACTCGTAAATCAGACCATTTTGCATCAAGGCATTTTTCACTGCAAAGAAAATGCTCTCCATTACAGCTTTTTCCTGAGAAAATCGAACTTCTGCTTTTGCAGGATGAATATTTACATCAACCTGTGACGGTGGCACTTGCAGCATTAACACACAAGTAGGGAATTTTCCGGTCATAATCAAATTCTGGTATGCATTTTCTAATGCAACACTACATTGTCGAGAGCGGACATATCTTCCATTGATAAAAAAATTCTGATACGTGCGGTTTGATCTGGAATACAATGGTTTCCCTACATAGCCATGTACTGCGTACATTCCCACCTCATAATCCACCGGAATCATATCGTAAGCGACTTCTTTTCCAAGAACAGCATAAATTGCTGTATACAGATCTCCACTTCCATCTGTATGAAACTCCACCCGATTGTCCCGTATCATCCGAAATGCAATTTCCGGATGGGACAGGGCAATTTTCTGTACAATCTGGCTTACTGCATTGCCCTCTGCGACATCTTTTTTCATAAATTTCTGGCGAACCGGCACATTAAAAAACAAATCCCGTATCAAAAGCGTCGTTCCATCCGGGCAACCGGCTTGTTCCGGCGTTTGGGAAACGCCACCGGAAATTGTATAACTTGTTCCATATGCGTCTTCTCTTCGCTTTGTGAGAACTGTCACTTTTGCAACAGCAGCGATAGAAGCCAGTGCTTCCCCTCGAAAACCAAGGGTAAAAATCTGATCCAGATCTGCTTTCTCGGTAATTTTGCTGGTAGCGTGACGGAGAAATGCTGTCGTAACTTCTTCCGGTGCCATACCGCACCCATCATCCACAATCCGCATAAAGGTTGTGCCACCATTTTTGATTTCTACCGTAATATGCTTTGCCCCTGCATCAATTGCGTTTTCCACAACTTCTTTAATGACAGAACAAGGTCGTTCAATTACTTCCCCGGCTGCAATCAGTTCTGAAATTTCCTTTGGCAGCACATTGATTTTTGACATATTTTCACCTCTTCGCCTTAGGGCAACACCGCACAAAGAACATCTGACGATTTTGTACGTCATCTGCTTGCATATTTTCCGTCATCTCGCACAAAAATCCTTTGACAGGCGACAGCCTGCCTGCACGATTTTTGCACAATCTGACAAAAAATCTGACGGCGCATCTGACGCACAATCTTTGTGCGGTGTCGCCTTAGAACTTGTTCTCAGAGTTTGTATTCATAGGAATACAAACTCTTATAGGATGGTGCACCTTATTGCAGCATTGCAGTCAAATCTGAAAGCAATTCCCGACATTCCTGATCCGTAAGTTCTGCTACATGGGTCTTTTGCAACATATTCAGTGCCTGTTCCCTCTGTACAGAAGCAAAGCTGATTTGTCCGCTTTGTGCTTTGGAGTCTTTCTTTTCCTGCGTACTCTGCTGTTCTAGCTTTGCAAGATGTTCCTTTGCACGTTTTACCACAGAATCCGGAAGTCCTGCCAACTTTGCGACGGCAATGCCATAGCTATCATCGACACCGCCGGGCACAATTTTCCGCAAAAACCGAATCGAATCTCCATGTCGTTTCACTGCCACGCTATAATTGCGAACCCCATCAATTTCTTGTTCCAGATCCAAAAGTTCATGGTAATGGGTTGCAAACAACGTCTTGCAACCAATCTTACGTCCACTAATGTACTCTGCCACTGCCCTTGCAATGCTGACACCATCCAGTGTCGAAGTTCCTCTTCCTACCTCATCCAGAATCACAAGGCTGTCTTTGGTGGCATAATTCAAGATATCGGAGACTTCTTTCATTTCTACCATAAAAGTACTCTCTCCGGCAGTCAGATCGTCAGATGCCCCGATTCTGGTGAAAATTTTGTCAACAACAGAAATTCTGGCATATTCAGCCGGAACAAAGGAACCGATCTGTGCCATAAGCGTAATCAACGCAACCTGTCGCATATACGTTGATTTACCAGCCATATTCGGTCCTGTAATCATCAGCATCCGTTGTGCCTTTGTATCCAGAAATGTATCATTTGGAACAAACAAGTCTTCTGTAAGTACTTGTTCTACAACAGGATGTCTTCCAGCAGTAATCTGAATGCTACCATCCACTGCAATTTCCGGTTTACAATAGGAGTTGGCAATTGCGACACTGGCAAAAGAACAAAGAACGTCTACCTGTGCCACGGCTGCTGCTGTTTCCTGTATAGGTTGAAGCAATTTTGCCACGCAATCCCGTACCTCTTCGTAAATCGCTTCCTCCAGTCGGAGTGCTTTTTCTTTTGCATTCAGAACTGCATCTTCCAGATGCTTCAATTCTTCTGTGATGAAGCGTTCACTATTTGCAAGGGTCTGCTTCCGGATATAATTTTCCGGAACAAGGTCATAATAAGAGCGTGTTACTTCCAAGTAATATCCAAAAACCCGATTGTATCCAAGTTTTAACCCTTTGATTCCGGTGCGTTCTCGTTCTGCCTCTACAATTTTCTCCAGTGAATCTGTACCGCCATCTCGCAAATTGCGCAGTTCGTCAAGTTCCTTGTGAAATCCCTCTCGGATTACTCCACCATCTTTTAAGGTCAGCGGTGGATCTTCTACAATTGCGTTCTCTACCAAGGTAGAAACCTGTTCCAGTGCAGAAATCCGCTGTTCCAAAGAACAAAGCAGCCGAGAATTGGATACTTCTTTTAACTGTGCTTTCAAAGCCGGCAATTGATTGGCAGTCATGGCAAGTGACTTTAAATCCCTTGGGGTTGCTTTTTTGTAAAGTACCCGTGTCATCAGACGTTCCAGATCATAAACATTGTCCAGAAGATCACGAAGTTCCATTAGAACAACGCTCTTTTTGACCAAAGCGTCTACAGCATCCAGTCGTGCCATAATTTTCACCGGCTGAACAAGTGGCTGCTCAATCCACGTTTTTAGCAAACGTTTTCCCATTGCTGTTTTTGCATCATCCAAGAGCCAGAGCAGAGAACCTTTCCGCTGTTTATTCCGAAGCGTTTCTGTCAATTCCAGATTACGACGTGCATTGAAATCCAATCCCATAAAAGCAGCATGATCTGCAACTTCCAGAGAAATAAATCGCTGAATACTCTGCTTTTGCGTTTCCTGAATGTAATTTAGCATTCCAGCCACAGCCGATACGTCTGCACCATCCTCAGAAACACCGAGAAAAGTAGTATCTTCTACTCCAAATTGCTGACAGATCAATTCTTTTCCGGTTGTCTTTTCAAAACAGGAATTGTCCCGTAAACTTACGGTGCATTGCAGACGAACTTTCACGAAATCCATAACCGCTTTCAAAGAAAGTGCCTGATCGTTCAGAATCAATTCAGAGGGCATATAGCGTGACAGAACATCAATAATAGAAACAGTAAGATTTGTTTTCTCCTCAGGCAATTGCAACACCATTTCACCAGTAGAAAGATCTGCAAAAACAAGTGCACAACCAGCTTCTTCATAATAGAGAGAACAAATATAGTTATTGTCATCTTCCTCCAGCATACTGCTTTCAATTAATGTACCGGGGGTAACAATTCGAATAACGTCCCGTTCTACCAGCCCTTTGGACAATGCAGGATCGGTCAACTGTTCGCAAATTGCAATTTTATAGCCTCTGTCCACCAATCGCTTTAAATAAATCTCTGCACTATGAAAAGGAACACCGCACATCGGCGCACGTTCTTCCAGTCCGCACTCTTTTCCGGTAAGGGTAAGTTCTAATTCTCTGGAAACCAAAAGGGCATCCTCGAAGAACATCTCATAAAAATCCCCTAAACGAAAGAAAAGAATGCAATCGCTATATTTCTCCTTGATTTCTGCATACTGCCGCATACCGGGAGATAATTTTTCCTTTGGTACTTCTGATAATTTCATAGCACACCCTCACTTAATGACAGCCGCCACAGGATGCACAGTTTCCGGTACAATTGGATAAATCAGGATGACAAGTATCCGGATTTTCTCCATTGGCGCAAAGGGTAATAATCTGGTCAATCTGCTGCATCATTCCATCCATCGCTTCTTTTGCTGTCTGAAATGCTACCATATTCGAATTTGCTAAAATCTCCTCGTAGATTGCCTGAACCTGTGATTCCAAGGTATTCAATCGCTCCTGATTACGGAGGGCATCTGGCTTATCAACTTCCTGTTGAAAGGTCATACGTTTTAAATTAAACTCCTGAATTTTCTGTTGCAATTCTGTGTCTGCATCCGCCGATTTCTTTGCTGCCTCATATGCCTTATAACGCTCATCTGCCTGAATTGTATGTCCCAGTGTTCTTACTGCCTGTTCTACTGCGTTCATCTTATTGTTCCTCCTCTATTTGCTCGCCCTCTACTGCCCAGTTTCTGGCAGCCGTGATTTTCACCCAAACAAATTTCCCGATCAAAGCAGGATCACCCGGAAATTCTACATTGACAAAAGCACGATCTTTTCCAACAAGTTTGCCCGGTCGTTTGGATGTTCCATCTACCAAAACACGAAGGGTTTTCCCAAGAAATCGCTTGTTATGTTCTGTTGCGATTTCACGCTGCAATGCCAACAGGCGTTCCATGCGATTCTTTTTTTCCTCTGCTGTTGTTCGATCCGGGTAATCTGCCGCCTTTGTTCCTTTTCGCTTTGAATAAATAAAAGTATATAAATTATCATATTGTACCTGTTTCACCAGATCCAGCGTATCTTGAAATTCTTCCTCTGTTTCATCGGGAAAGCCGACAATCAGATCTGTCGTAAGAGAAAAATCCGGATCTCGTTCCCGTAAATATTGTACAATCTCCAGATATTGTGCCTTTGTATAACGGCGGTTCATTCGTTCCAGCACAGTATCGCTTCCGGACTGTACCGGAAGATGCAAATGTCGTCCGATATGCTGGCTTTGCAGCAAAACATCCAGAAGGGCTGTTTCTGCATCTTTTGGATGGGATGACATAAAACGAACCACATATTCTCCGGGGATTTTATCAATTTCTTTCAAAAGCGACGCAAAACTCATAGGCGTTTCTAAATCTTTTCCATAGGAATTGACATTTGGTCCAAGAAGCATAATCTCCCGATATCCATTTTGCACCAGTCTCCGTACTTCTTCCAAAATCTGTTTCGGTGCACGACTGCGTTCT